>CAYMXK010000087.1:0-13896 GCA_964393915.1 uncultured Prolixibacteraceae bacterium | reverse complement strand
TGTTAATTACCGGAAAACAGTTGGTAAAAACATTAATCTCGTGCAGAAAATCAGACGTCAATGGCTGCGAAAACCGAACTTCAAGCCAATATAAATCTTTGGGCAGGGCATTTATGATTCTGGCAGGATAACCCTCGCTCAACCATGAATTGAAGCCATCGTCGGTTTTAAAATTTTTCAGGGAATAATCTTCGTGAGCAAATGTTATAAATCTTGAATTGTAGAAATCGTTGATAAATCGACAGGTTCGATAGGATAGATCACTATCTTTCCTCAACAATTCGGTAAGGGCATTGTCGTTGTTTTCAGACTTAATTTCAAACCCTTGTGAGAATTTTATTTCCCTGCCGTTTAGAAATAAACTTGCACTGGCTAACAAATGCTGCAAGGTATCTTCATACATTCTGTTACGGGCAGAGAACATAAGCGTTAAGCCATCCAGTTTATCGAGAAGATTGTCAATCTGAAGCCCTATATACATTTTTGAGTAATCGGCCGGTATTGAAGAGTCCCATTCGGCTAAAGGTTCTTTTACCCTGTCAGAAATTTCAAAAAATTGTTTCCCGGCTGCAATATATTTCACATCGGCCTTTAACAGATTTGATGTGGATGCAGGTGTAAAATAGATATCCTTGTCCTTATAAACAGTTTCTTTACCGGTTGTGACCGGAACTTTCATTCTGTAATAAAACTGAGTTTTATCGGATATTTCAACACGTGCCTGCTGTGGCTGTGCTTTGGCAATTGCGTGGGCAGGTGAATGAGTAAACTCTTGTTGGCTGAAAATCAATTCGTGCAACTTCTCTACAAGCCTTGCGTCGGTTTTTTTTATATCAACAGAAATCTTATAAAGCTCCTCTGCCAGTGCAGCAAAAATTATCGAAACCACAGGATCAAATGAGTTTACATCCTGTGTATCTGTATAACCCCATAATCCTGAGGCAGTTTTAATCATTCTGCCGGCTATGGACTCTTTAGTTTCATTCAGCATTGCATTAGTATAATTTGTTTAAATCCTGATCAGCCATATCTGCAATCAACTGTAAGAAAGCGGACCGATGAATAATATTTCCTGATGGGCAAATTCCTCATTGGTTTTTTCTATTAACCCGCTAATTATTAATACTATACGGGTTTTAATCCGCTTGTTTTTTATGCGAGACGATAATTCCATCTGCTCGATTTGCAAATCAACGTTTACTCCCGAAAGGCGTTTTTCGTTTTTACGAATAGAATTCTGCAACGATCGTTTTAAATCCTCTTTAAAGGCATGCGGATTATAGATATTTTCGAAATCGAATTGCCAAATTTCGCATCCGAAATAAGGATCATGCTTTACTTCCCCGAATGAGGTTGTAAGTATCAAATGTATTATATTGTGAATCGATTGTTTAAGATCAATCCTGCGGGTTTCGGCCTTTCTTATTATGTCGCCAAACCTGACCGGAATATTCAGAAATGTTGTAAACATTAATTCACACTTATTAAATACTTATAAACTAATCAATTAGAAAACTTCTTTTGGATGTTTGTTCCTTTACAAAAATATTGGTCTCTTTTTTCTTTCCGATATATGCCAACGATTCGAGTTTGGTAAACAGTGTATTAATAATCAGCACAAACTCTGTAAATTCATATACACTGTTAATTATCTCATTGTGGTTATATTCAAAATTGATGCAATAAACCAGTAACCGCTCAAAATCGCCTTGTTTTAGTTCGGACCAATTGGTAAAATAATTTAGCATTTCTTCTTTTTGAGCAGCACTATTGCTATCAATGGTGTTTCTTATTAGCCGGGCAAATCCGGCAATATTCTCAAAAAGGTTTATTGGCGGCTGGTCGGGCAACTGCCATTTAACTTTTAAAATATTTGTGCTGACGAAACTAAGCAGGTTTTCAGAAAGAAGCAGCACTGAGCTTGACAATGATGAATCCTGACCTTTCTCTCGTATTTTCCGGATAATACTCACCAGATTTAATTCAAGCTGGTTGTAAAATTTTTCTACCGACAGCCTGAAATCAATAAGTTTAGTATGGCTATTTAGGCTCATGCAGGCAGGAATATAATCTTCAGGAATTTCCAGCCGGTCTTGTTTGATACTGATTTTTCCGATAAACAAAGACCAGGGTTCCATACCCGTTTTGGCAGTATCTTTTTCTGATATAAGATTTACTTTATACGATGGTACTATATATGGATAACGTGGTGGTTCTTCTTCTGCAGCCAGCTCACCAAATGGTTCCCGGTTAAACAGATCGATACTTAGCATTATGTAATAATTTCCGTTTTCTTCCTTTTTAGCGGCCTCCATTTCTTTGCTGATATCGAGTGAAAAGTTTTTCACAGGCAGATCCTCAATAATTTCGATTCTTGCACCTCCTCGGGTCAATGCCCTTAAATGAGATATATTTATATCGAGGAATTTTTGATTGCCCACCTGAAATGCTACTTTACATGATGTGCCCTCGTTTAACCAAATAGGCAATAATCCAAAATTATGTGCATTGAGAAAACAAGCAGCTACATCTTTCAGCTTGTCTTCCATGGCATTATCTTGCTGAATAAAATGTTCTTTTCTGATTTTCATCCCGTTAACCCAGTTAACATTGGAATTTCTTATTGGTGCTGGCATAACTGAATAGTTTTATATTATAAATGCTTATTCTATTACCGAATTGTACCCAAGATAGGAAATATTCATTTCATTTTCGTCATCTAATACAAGTAAGCTTTGTTCGTAAGGCAAGACAAACTCTGCATCGGCATCAATGTAAACCGGAATAAAATAGTTGAAAAAACATTTCAGGAACCTTTCCATCGTTCCGTTTTTAACAAACTGGCTGGTAAATATGTTTTTTACCGGACCTATTTTAAAACGGTATCTTAAATGAAATCCATTTACATGTTCTCCCAGAATTGAATCGGCAGAGAGACTGCATTCCCCGATTTTACCTCCTGCCGGAACTGATTCGGGTGAAAAACCAGATTCATAAGAAAAATATTCCTCAAGTTCAACTTTCTCATCGATAATGAAATCAAGGCTTAAACTGGTAAGGATTTTATCGCCTGTGATAAGATGAGCAAAAGGAAGCAGCCTGGTTAATCGCGAAATGTATTTTGCCGGAAGTTTGTCATCCAGTTTCCAAAAATCGCTGATGAGCCCCATCAGTTTATCAGTTAAAATGCTCTCATACAAACGATTCTCCCTGTCAGCAAGTTTTACCTTCTGAAGGAAAATTTCATTTTCGAGCGGCTTGAAAAATAATCTGCTTTCTTTTTCTTCTTTTCGCAACCTCATCGATTCTTTGGCCATATCGGCTCCCGTAGAACAATCGCTGTCGGTGAGATTGTGAAATAGTGCTTCGGGCAAGGCATCGTATATTCCGTCGCGATTCAACCGGACATTTAAAACATCTTTGCCGTTGGGGAGATTATCGACCATTGCACCTGCAACATCTTTTGACCAGCCCCTCTGCAACTGACCTTCGTGGGTTACAACAATTTCGCGCAGATTTATATTCTCCTCCAAAAAGGATAAAAGTTGTTCTGCTTTCAAATCGAATGAAAGCTGGTTAATGAACCACCCTATTTCATTTAGTTTTGACAATGCCGTGGTTTTTTACAAAAATATGAATTTTGCAGGTGTAATCCGACCTTTGTCAAAAATAATTCATTGCAGAATATATTTCTGGTTGTTGCCATTTTATATAAGGTTCTTTGTAAAAAAAAATAAACAAAATAAACCATGGGTATTCATTAATTGAGAAAAAGGTCATAACTTACCAGCAAATTCATTTAAACTCTCCGCGATGGATAGTGACTTAACTAGAACATTTTCTGATGAATTAAAAAGAGCAGTAGGGATTGCCCAGTCCCTGGCCAGGGAATATTCACATGAGAAGATTACACCTGCACACCTTCTTAAAGCATTGTTCCATAAAGATGTCGGGCTTTCAGAATTTTTACTGGGACTTGATAAGGACATTTTCTACCTTGAAGAGTGGGCCGAAGTACGTCTTGAATTAAGTCCGAAATCTGCAAGGGCTGGTGATAATCCATCTGGAGACGACCAGTTTAAAGCGGTTTTACGGGAAGCAGAAAACATCAGGGTCAAGCTCTCGAAAGATGATATTGACCCCGTTTGTGTTTTGGTAGCCCTAAGTACTCCGGGAGTTGGATTTAGTTATGAGCAATTAAAATCCTTCACGCTTACCCAACAGGAGCTTCTCGACGCTTTGGTCTCAAAAAGCGAGCTGCAGAGTGTTGTCGGTACGGCGCCCACCGGTGCATCCAAAGAAAAGAAGGCAGGAACCAATGCCCTTCTCAAATATTGTATCGACAAGAACGAGCAGGCAATGCAGCAAAAACTCGACCCTGTAATTGGCCGCGACAGTGAATTACGTGCCATTACTGAAATTTTGGGACGACGATCGAAAAGCAATGTATTGATTCTCGGAGATGCAGGTGTGGGCAAAACGGCGCTGGTAAACGGATTTACCCAGCGTATTGCTGAAGGGAAAGTGCCGGAGAAACTTAAAACAGCCCGGATATTTGAACTCGATTACGGATCGCTCATTGCAGGAGCATCCTACAAGGGAGAAGTTGAAGACCGGCTGAAGAATATTATACGGGAGATTCAGCAATTTGAAAAAGCGATTCTTTTTGTGGACGAAATCCACATGTTGTTAGACCAGCAGGGAGGTGCATCAGGTACCGCCAATCTGCTCAAACCCGAACTTTCGAGGGGAAATCTTACCCTGATAGGTACAACTTCGATTGAAAATTACACCAAATTTATTGAAACTGATGAAGCATTCAGCCGGCAGTTTGATATTATAAAACTCGAAGAGCCTGACGAAATCGGTGCTTTCAGGATGCTTCAGAAAATAATTCCGGCATTCGGGGAACATCATAAACTAAAAGCCGGCGAAGAAATTATCCGTGAGGCAATACGCCTCTCCAAACGGTATTTGAAAGAACGTTCCCTTCCTGATTCAGCTATTGATCTTATTGATCATACCATGTCAGGAGTACGTTTAATGGCCGACATTTCAACTTCACAAATTCAGGAACTGCAACAACAACTGGAAAATTTAAAACCCGCTGATGAAGAAGACAGCAACCGGTTTACTCAGCTGGAATGGTTTTTTGCTGACCTGAAAAACCAGATTTCTCCCATTCTGTTTTCTAAATTAAACCAGGAAGAAATAGTAACACAATTTAATTCTGCCGGGGAGATATACAATTACTGCAGTCAGATTCTTGAAAACCTTGCCACAAATGCACTAAACAGTGTCGAAGAACTCGACAAATCAGATATTGGGGCTATTGTTTCGGCCCGTACTGGAATTCCACTTGGTAAAGTGCAAAGTCAGGAACGCGACCGTTTAATGAACATAGAATCGTATCTGAAGAAACGGGTGGTTGGCCAGGACCATGCACTTAAGAGCATCTCCGAAGCCATTCGGGAATCACGAAGTGGCCTTAACAAAGCAGGGCAACCCATTGGTTCATTCTTTTTTCTAGGACCTACAGGAACCGGCAAAACAGAATTAGCCAAATCGCTGTCGGAATTTCTATTTCAGGACGAAACGTTTCTTATCCGGTTCGACATGTCGGAGTTTAAGGAAGAACATTCGGCAGCCCTCTTATATGGTGCCCCTCCCGGATACGTGGGTTACGAAGAAGGCGGACTGCTTGTGAACAAAATAAGACAAAAACCTTATTCTGTAGTGCTTTTTGACGAGATTGAAAAGGCACACACTTCGGTATTCGACATTTTTCTACAAATACTTGATGAAGGGAAATTGCATGACAGACTCGGGAAAGAAGGTGATTTTTCGAACGCAATTATCCTCTTTACTTCCAACATAGGAAGCCAATATATAGTAGAGTCATTTGAAAAAGGAGAAATTCCTCCTTCGGACAAGTTAATGGAGATAATGACCAACTATTTCAGACCCGAATTTCTTGGTCGCTTAACTGAAATAGTTCCCTTCGCACCCATAAGCAAAGAGAATGTAGTCAAGATATTTGAGATACACATGAAAGGGCTTCATAAATCATTGTCTGATAAAGGAATAAGCCTTGTTATGGATGACAATGTAAAGGAGAAACTGGCAATGATGGGCTTTACCCCAAAATATGGGGCACGCCCCATTGTTGGAATTATTCGATCGCAATTGCGGCGGCCACTGGCCAGAATGATTATTTCAGCCGAAATTCAGCGGGGATCAGCGGTGAAGCTAACCCTCAATGAGAATGAAGAAATTAAATGGGATATTGATTAATATCGCTAATTGGATAAGCAAATTATTAATTATTAAATCGGATAATAACATGGAAACGTATGGAATTGGTGGAACGGAAGTAAAAGGCGATGCCAGCGAAGCGGTTGGTGACATCCCACAAAACCGGACATTAATGATTGAGAATCTTACTGCGGAAGCGCCTTTTAAACCAGAGATTGTCGGAGGACTAACCTCCATTGATGATGTATTTAATCATTTCAGGCCTTCTATTGATGTTGAGTTTGAAGATATCGACGGAAAAACGAAGGACGAACAACTCAACTTTCACAATCTTGCCGATTTTGGCACAAAGGGAATTGTGGCACAAAGCAGCATTCTTAAAGATCTGACCATGCAAAAGGATCAGTACTACAAAATTATTAAGCAACTCAAAAGCAATAAGTTGCTTCGCAAGGCGCTTGAAAATCCAGAGAGCCGTCAGGCGCTTTTAAATGCATTATACGCACTCAGCAAGGAAATTGATCAGGCATAATAAACAACTAATACTTAATAGTATGGCACTACAGGAAAAATCTAAAAATATTGAGCAATACAAAGAAAAAATAGCCGAAAATATCTTACAGGTTGAAAAACCCGACGAATTGCTCGCTTCCAGTCTTAATCAGCTGGCTAAAGTTGGTGGATTCGATCTGCTCGAAGCTTCATTTGATGGGGTTCAGAACCTTAATCCGGAACGAAAAGCACGCAAGAAAATCTTTCTTTCAGAGGAATCGCGAAAGGGCGAGCGAGAAGAATTAAAGAAAACCCTTGAACTTTGGGCTGCCGTTATCAGTTCATCAGAAGGGATTTCTGACATGATTGACAACTGCGAAGCCAGTGCCGAAGCTGCTGAACAAACATTAAAGAAAAACCTTCTGCAAGCAGTAGAAGCAACCAGAGGCCTCGAAAAGTCATACCGGTCGGTTGCACTTTTCTTTAAAAACACAGGAAGTAGTAAGGTGAAGAATATCAGCTTTATGAATGCTGAGTTAGAACAACTGAAAGACCTTGATGACACCCGTTTTATTGATGCCGTCCGTGAAGAACTGGTGCAAAAATACGACAGGCTCGATTTAAGGGAAAACTACAGCCTGATGGTTTTGCCAGGGTATCTGGGGTCGAATAAAGTAGTGGAGAAGTGGGCGAAAATTGCCAATGAAAACAAGGTTATGCTGGTAACAGACTTCGAACACCTTGACACACCTGATGATGTAATGGAGATGTTTGAGGCCAGCAACCTTACCGGAGGCGACATATATCGTTCTAATGTAATGATGGCGTGTAACTGGCTTGTTGGTCGCGATAAATTTGCTGATATCGGCGAAGAAGAACCTTTATATGTTCCGCCTTCGGGTGCGCTGGCGGGAAATATTTATCAAACCCTTATGTCGCAGGTGGCAGCCGGCAAGAAACATGGCAGCCTGAGCGAAATTGACGGGGTGCGGTTTGATTTAAAGAAAAGTGAAATTGCCAACCTGGAGAAACTAGGACTTGTACCCATGGTGAATGAATATGGAAAAGTGATGGCCTTTTCGGCCAAAACACTTTTTAATGGCGACAACCTGGGTTTACAGACCTACTCTGTAGTAAGAGTATTCGATTATGTAACCAAAGTTCTTATGGACTTCCTTAACCGCAGGGCTTTTGAGAATTTCAACGTAAAAACCAGAAAAGAGTTATTGGGGCAAATTACCCGTTTCCTCGATGAAATAACGGGTCCGGGCAAATTAATAGAGAAATTCTCGGTTAAGCGTTTTGAACAGGATCCCGTTCAAAAGGACAGGATTTATCTGGATATTCATATGACACCCTACTTTCCGGCCAAGAATTTCATGATTAAAATGGATGGTCAGAAAGGTGATGACGGAAACGAATGGAATACCGATTATGCACAAAATTAAATAGTAAAAACTTAAATTTAAAAAAATGTCTTTTAAAGCAATATTTGAAGTAGATGGTAAGAAATACCGCGTTGTAAATTGCAGCTACAGTCTGAATCAGTTTGTCGATGATACAGGCCGTCCATCATCAACAGTAAGGGCCGGCACCATCGACCTGGTTGTTGAATCAACGGATGACACCATGCTGTTCGAATGGATGTGCGACAGCTATATGCGCAAGGATGGTAAAATCACTTTCAACAAGCGAGACGAGGATGCTAAAATGAAAGAACTCGAATTTAAAGAAGCCTACATGGTTCACTATGGCGAAGCGTTCTCTGAAGGTGGTGTAGGTTCAATGCTGGAAACCTTTTCACTATCAGCACATACAATAAAATTGGGCAACGGAGAAATCGAGAACGAATGGGTGATGTAGTTGCAATTCTATAGAATAAGGCTGAATTTAATCTGAATTAATTATCAGGAAGGATCATTTGAGAAAATGGTCCATTTCCTGCCACGGCCTGTTCAGCCTTATTCTTTTTTGAATCCTTAAAAACAATTGATATGTCAATAATTGCACGACTGCATATAGATGGCCACAGTAAAGAAAAGGAAGGTTTAAGGGTACTCTCCTGTAATTTTGGTTTTAGCCAGCATGTTGATGAACTTGGAAATAAATCGGGTAAAGTAAAATCAAATCTAATTAACATTACGATTAAGGGTACAGAAGATGCTGAAATTGTTCACTGGATGTTTGGGGTCGATACGATCAGAAATGGACGAATCGAATATTCCGGTTTTACAGACTCGGGAGCCCGGCGAAAGGTTTTTTTTCAAGAGGCCCTGCTTGTCGGATATTCTGAAAACTTTAACGATCAGTCTGATATTATTTTGAACCTGGTACTTGCACCAAGGGAAATAACCATTGCCGGAGAAAAATTTGTATCTTATTGGAGCCCTGGATCTATCACGTAAACATAAAATATCATGAGATACCTGGCGGAAACAAAGATATTTATCAACGGAACGCCCTTCAGTGATTTTCTTCACGTAGAAGTAAATCATAATTTGTATGGATTCAGTTCGTTTTCCCTGGAGTGCCTATTCGATACTATTGAAAACCCCGATGAATTTCTCATCGAGAAATCGAAAGAGTATTTAGGTTCACCGGTTTTAATCCAACTGCAGTCAAAAGAGCTCCATGCAGATAATACCCATGATGGATTTAAATTCAGAGGTATTATTACCCGGGTGAGCGGAACCAGGACCACCGCTGAGGAAAACAGCATCTTACTTGAAGGGGAGAACTACGAAGTTCTGTTGAAAAGCAAACCACGCAGCCGGGCATTTACAGGTATGACACTGAAAGATATTGTTGAAGAGGTTTTAATGCCCTATGACAGGGGCATGTTAAGGCCAAAAATCTCGCCCCTGTACAAAAAAGAATTAGAATATCTGGTGCAATACAGTGAAAGCGACCGCGATTTCCTTCGCCGCCTTTCCATAAGATTTGGAGAATGGTTTTTTTTCGATGGTGAAGAATTGGTCTTTGGTGAAAAACCCTTTAAGGAAGCTGATTTTGTTCTGGGCGATGAAATCGGGGCTTTAACCTATTCCATACAAACAAATCCCCTGAATTTTGAATTAACCGGTATCAATAAGGTTAAACCCAATAGGTATAATTCTGATTATAAGAAGGTTAATACAGATAGCGAACTGAATTATTACGGGCAGTTCACCAAAAACAAATCGCTTCAAATGTAT
The DNA here is from genome assembly GCA_964393915.1 of uncultured Prolixibacteraceae bacterium. Taxonomy (GTDB): domain Bacteria; phylum Bacteroidota; class Bacteroidia; order Bacteroidales; family Prolixibacteraceae; genus UBA1413. Next base: position 3,955 of record CAYMXK010000087.1, on the reverse strand, counting down.
CCGGAAATGACCAGCGATTATTACGCACATTATGGTGTTGCCGAATCGGGCATCGATGATGCACTCACCAGCGTAGTTGAATTGCAGGCTAAAACCGACGCAATAAACCTTACAGATTTGACTGGTACTGCTAAAAGCCCCAATTTTTTAATCGCGCAAAAAGCAGTTATAAAAGGTCTCAACAAACAATTTAATGGTGAAACCGACTATGGAAAGTATATAATTACCGGTTGCAGTTATTCTTTCAACAGAAGTTTAGATTTCAGGTGTCAGTTTTCAGGAATTTCGTCCGAATCGAGCCTTCCCGAAAACACAAATCCAAATTTCATCATAAAATCTTCGCCCCAGGTAGCTATTGTTACCGATAATAAAGACCCGGAGAAGCTGGGCAGGATAAAGGTGCGCTTTCCGTGGATGAAAGATGAAACACACTGGATTAATGTCAATACCCCTTATACGCAAAAATCGGCCGGGTTTTATTTTATTCCTTCGCAACACTCACATGTGATGATTAATTTTGAAGGAGGTGATATTGACCGCCCCTATTGCGAAGGCGCATTTTACGAAAAAAACGTTGCGCCCGACGAAGAATGGGTGGGAAATGCCGATAAGCAAAATGCAAAAATTTTGGGAATAAGGACATTCAAAGGAAACACCATCGAATTTCATGATTCTGATGGCGAGGAAAAAATACGTATTTATGACACCAACCGGAAGAATGAAATTATACTGAACAGTGCCGACGGTGTTCTTGATATCATAGCTCAGGGAAGTATGAACATCAATGTGGGCGGCAGCCTTAAAATTACAGCCAACGATATTGAAATTAAGGCCGACGCAGGTATTGGCATTGAAGCAGGTGCAAGCTTGAAACAAGAAGGTGCGAGTGTAGAAATGTCTTCATCTTCGAGTTTCAAAATTAAGGGTGCCAGTGTAGAAATAAAAGGTGAAGCATCCCTCACCGCCGAAGGTTCAGGCACAGCCGAACTTAAATCGGGAGGAGTTACATCAGTTTCCGGAAGCCTTGTAAAAATAAATTAAAATTCGAAAAATGCCACCAGCAGCAAGAGTAGGCGATATGCATGTTTGTCCGATGTCGGACGGACCAAAACCACATGTGGGCGGACCAGTTATGCCAGCAGGGTGCCCGACTGTACTGTTAGGCGGAATGCCGGCTGCCCGTGTTGGAGACCTGGCTGCCTGTGCATCAGCCCCCGATGTAATTGTACAAGGTTCGGCAACTGTGTTGATTGGCGGTATGCCGGCTGCCCGTTTGGGTGATTCAACCGCTCATGGAGGAAAAATTGTTGCGGGTTTACCTACAGTGATGATTGGCGGCTGAAAAGAGTTATTGCAATGATCCGTAAAAATATAATTCGTAATACCCAATCGGCAAGTTTAAATAACTTACTCAGGGAGCTCAGGATTAACAGCCAGGAAACCTTCGAAAAAAACTCAAAATTACCTGTCCATAGCAGAGGAAATATCTATGATTTTCGATGGAGGGTGATACTGGAAAAATATAAGTGGGACGTCATTGACCAGGAAATCCTGGAGAACCTGAAAAACTTTTTCGCTGATTATGAGGATTACTTGTTAAAAAGTCGGTTTGGTGGATTATATGACTGGCCGAAAGATGCCAAAGAAAAGTACGACTATTTAACCAAACATCTGGTCAATCCGTGGTATATAGAAGCTCATCCGCAAAGGTTATTCACGATTAAAAACCCGGTTAACATCACTTTCTTCAGGGCGATAGATTTGCCACAGTTGTTTTTAGCCCTTGATTTTTGTTATCAGGGAGCGAACGGGCCGGTGAAATCATTAAGTCGAATAAACGGACTGAAGTGGGAGGATTGTGTTATGGAGTACAACCATAAAATGAGTAAAGGCAGATCATACTGGACAAAAAACGATCTTGATATATCGCTGCTTATTGCCGATAAAATCATCAGGACTTTCGACAACAAAACAGGTTTGTGGCAAACCGGTGTCAACAAATTTGCACTGCAAGTTCTACAAAAATTAACAATAGAAAAAAACACCCGGTTTCAGGATATCGTAAATATTGTTTCGCAAGCCAGCATTGTTTCTGTTTCGAAAGGAGTATATGCAATCGCCCTTTTCTGGGGTGTGGGTGGATCAAAAGCGGTTAATGTTATAAAAGGTGCTTATTATCGAAACAACATACCAAAATGGTGGTAGTTTCAGATATTAAGTAAAACATTTCAATTTTCTAATTTATAGTAAGTTCAATGTAGGATTATTAATGATTCTTTTCTATTTTTACCCGACAAATACCAATCGAATATGAATGTGGCGAGTATAGCGATGAAATTTGCAAGCCTGCTTTTTGCGGGTAGTATTTTTTTCATTTTATTCAAACGGGTAAAAGTATTGAAGAAATTTGGGATAATTTCGCTTATTTACGTCCTTCTAATTTCTATTTTACTTGCAACTCCTACATTATTTCTACTTTTTGATCTGAATATCAGCGATATAAATCTACTTCTCCTGGCACAGTTTTTTATCCTTCTCATTGGCATTGTTCATGTTGTTTTTAACCCTTCGCTCATTACCTGGTACAAAGATCAACCCTTTAAATTTCAGGTGTTATTCATATTGTGTATTCTCTTTTTGAGCTATTTTTTCAGTGATCTTTCACTGTCGTTTATCGTTAGCCCAAAACTCCGTCTTGTATGGTTTTTATCGCTTTTGTGGTTTGTGGTACCCACTCTGCTGAACGAAACGGTTAACCAACTGCTTCTGGTACCGCCCAAAGTATACACACAATGGTTTTATCCGCTCAACGAACGGATAGATGACCCCAGTGATGAAGAGCTTGCAAATCCGATTGTAATAAGTTTTGTGTTTAGAAAAAATAATCAGACCGATGAGGTTACCACTTTCAGGGCCAAAGCTCCAGTCGGAATGACACTGGGGCGGTTATTCTATTTTTTTATAAACGACTATAATGACAGACACCCTGAAAGCAGGATAACATTTTTAAACAATGAAGGAGAACCCCACGGGTGGGTATTTTTGAAAATTAAAAACAAATTTCTGGGGTCGAAAGATGCAATTGATCCTGCCAGCTCAATATACAGCAATAATATTAAAGAGAATGATGTGCTCATCTGCAACAGAATTTAAATAATAATCAAAAAAGCAAATCGCCATGAAGCCACTTAATCAGAAAGAAAGGACAAAAGCTTACCAGAAAGTTGTGGGCTTGTTTGTTTTGTGTTTTGCACTGGCAATGGTACTTGGTTTTACTACCATGAATGTGAATAAGTTGACCGATACTAAAACCAAAAGTGATTTAGAAAGATTACAGAGCCAGCTGAAATTCCAGCAGGAAGTGTTTGCACCTAACGTTGAAGACGCCGGAAAAAATCTGGCGAAAGTTCCTGTTTACCGTGAGCAAGGCGAGAATGTGGAGGTACTTAACTCAAATATAGCTACCGTTCTTAGTCAGACTATTAATCAGGTTCCCAATGATGAATCTTGGGAATCAAATATGTATAAAAATATTCTCAAGGTATATTCTGATCTTCAATTGTCGCTCAAAGACCAGCTTCGCATGAAGGATGAGCTCGATATTATCAAAAACAGCAGCCAGGGCAGTGACAAGGAGCTTCAACGATGTCTCGAAGAGAAAAGAGACCTGCAAAATGAAATAAACCTGCTCAAACTTGCAGGAGCTGCCGGAGGTGGCGGCGGTGGTGGCGGCAACACTGCACAACTTGAGAAGGACCTTGCGAAAGCCAAAAAGGATCTTGCTGATTGTAACCGGATCAATACGGCGCTCCGAACTGAAATAGACAAACTTAGACGCTGAGGAAATCAGAATTTATTTCCGGATCTGCCTTTCATCAGAAGCTGACTATTCAGGCACTTTGGATATTCCGGTCAAACTGACCCCCTGTTCCGGTGATATTGACCCCCTGCCGGG
>CAYMXK010000086.1:0-13921 GCA_964393915.1 uncultured Prolixibacteraceae bacterium | reverse complement strand
CAGCCATTCTTTCGACCAGCTTTTCAGATTTTCCGGAAAGGTCATCTGTTTTTGCTCCGCGGTAAAATTCAATGGCCACTGTCCTGCATTCGGATTGATGCTGTGAATGTATTCAAACGGTCCGGTAGGTGAATCTGCCACTGCAAGTCCGGTTAATGCGGCAGTATAGCCCATCCCCTTCAATTCGTGGTGAAACCACATCACAAATTTCTTCGTCCTGCTGTTGTAAATCACTTTGGGCCGCTCTATGATACAGCCCTGCACAATCGGACTCTCAGGATCATCAGAAACCTTAAGCGCGATTCCTTCATCTTTCCAGTTGTAAAGGTCATTGGAGGAATAGACATGCACGCCCACCATAGCCCGGTTTCCGGCTTTTCCTTCAATTTTGTGTTCACCATACCAGTAGAAGGTGCCGTCAAATTCAAGCAGTCCGCCGCCATGGGCATTGATGTGAACACCGTTGTTGTCGGGCCAGATTGCTCCCGGCGTAAAACTCTCCTGTTTGCTATTCTGAGCCATGCTTCCCATGCTCATCAATACAAAGACAATTAATGCAAGTTGTTGAATAAGTTTCATATTTCTTTTTGTTTTTTTTCTATCCGCTGAATCGTCAGCATTATTATTATCTATCATATTAAAAATTGAACCCACTCAGAAAAGTCAAAAAAATAAATTTGCCACCAAGTCACCAAGTCACCAAGAAACACCAAGATTAATAAACTCATTTTCAACACTTAGTGCACTTTCGTGCCTTGGTGGTATCGTATTCAGTTTTTATTGTAGTTCAATGGCGCCCATATCCGGCAGTCCTTTTATTGCATTTCCGAGGATATCCTTTTTCACATCGAGTCCAATGGTTAAGCCAACCGAATCGTTGGGAATCTTAGTAATTTTCATCCCGCGGTCTTTGATTAAATCAATATTGCCCGGGATATAATCGGTGATCTTTAAACCTCCCTTATTTTGAAACTGCGGATTGCCGATCACCGGACTGCCGTCCTGGATGAGAACCTCCTTTGGCCAATTCGAACCAGACAGGTAAAGGTTATTTTCAAAAATGGTATTGTCAATTGGCTTGGAGCCGATTGCCTCGGGCTGGTATTGATCTCCGGCCACTAATTTACCGTCTCCTTCAATGTAAAAGATGTTATTTGCAATTAAAATTCCGGAAGAGCTTTTCGACACCGCAAAATTGGCGGCAATCTCCTTGCTGACATACATGGTATTGTTGTAAAAATAGCTGTTAAACGGCCCTTTGGGTGTCTGTTTCTCTCCCACGTAACCACTCAGCCAGAAAATTTTGCCCTCCTGAAAAGCACCATCTTTTCCTTTTACCCGCCAGCCGTCATTTACGCTGATGTTGTACCGGTATGCACAATTGTGGTTGTTCCCCAGGATTTCACAAAATCCACCGGCATTGTTCGCACTGAGATTGTATTGAACCACCACGTTTTTGCAGTTGAAATCAATGTGACAGCCTGCAGAATCGCCCGGGCCGTTGGCATTTAAGAATGAGTTGTGTTCAATGAGGACATTGTCTGTTCCCCAGGTCCACAACCCACTTCCACGTCCCCATTTCCGGCTGTCGTCATTGCTCCCCGAGCGATCGACCGAGTTTCCTTTTACCAGTCCGCCCAGCACGCCTGACATCTGGATTCCCGGGCCACCGGTTGCGGTCACCCGGTTATTCAGAACGCTGATATTTTCAATGATCTTCCCTTTCCCTGTAAATTTTATGCCGGTATGAGCCACGTTGCTTATTTCGCAATCTTCCACTTTCAGGTTCTTTAGGAGTGCCCCGTCCGTTTGATTAATGAAGCGTATTCCCCAGCCATAGCTCTGCGTCCCGTTGGCCGAACGCACTTCATCCTTTCCACGGATATAACCTACTTCTTCGTAAAATATATCTTTTATAATCAGGCTGGACAAGGTAATATTCCCGAAAGTGCCAGGCCCGGAGGTTTTAACCAGAATTCCACATCTCATATCAGGCAATTTGCCGTCAACCATTTTCATTGGTCCGGCATTGGCCGAAAGCTCCAGCCTGCTCACCTCAATAAAACTGCAATTTTCAAGCAGGATTCCGTTGGCGGTTCCTTTGGCATCAATCGCGGCCCGCTGATTCCCGGATGACTGTCCTGGCTGGTAGCTTGAAATGACAATGGGATTTTCAGCTGATCCGGTAACATTTCTCAATTCTATTGATCCCCGGCTGGTTGTACCTGCCGCCAATAAAATCGAATCGCCCGGCTTAAGACTGAGGCTGCTTATCTGCGCCAGAAATTTGAACGGGCGCTTCATCGTGCCGTCTCCATCAGCACTTCCGGTTTCAGGATTGAAGTAGTAATTTTGAGTGTCTGAGTTCAGCCTGCCGGCTTCCTTATCGGCAGAGCAGGCAGGGAGGACAAAGCCAGCCAGGAGCAGAATGGTTATTGTTATTTTAAATGTATTAAGCATTAGATTGATTATTTATTAATGATTAATGATTATTGCGGCTGCTTTTGTTATTAAATCAGATATATATTGCATTACTTTTTCTGATATACACGGACATAATCCACAAGGTATTTCCGGGGAAAGGTGGTTTCCGAGGGATCTCCGCCGTTGGAGCCAATTGCCAGATTCAGTAAAATGTATTGTGGCTGATGAAAGGGATTGAATCCATCCAGGTATTCGGCATTTTTGATATTGATTTCATTGAGGAGCTGGCCATCCATATAAAGCCGGATATAGTCTTCAGTCCAATCCATTTTCCATACATGGAAACGATCCGCCCAATCCGGTTGAGCCTCCAGAAAATGTTCAAACGGAAACGCTCCTGTATCCCAGACAATCTTGCCATCCGGGCCAGCCCAGGCAGCATTCGCAAATAGTTTTGCTTTTCCCTCATGACGGTAATACTCCATCTGATCAATCTCCCCGTTTGCCGGCCATGGCCGTTTGACTCCCAGTGACCAGATGGCAGGCCACATGCCCATGCTGGTATCGATTTTCGCCCGTACTTCCATTATTCCATATTGAAAGCTGAATTTTCCGGATGTTTTCACGCAGGCCGAGGTATATTCAGCCTCGCGCCGGTTCAATTTCCAGTTTTTGCTGCCCATTTCATAGTCAGGATTTTTCACCCGCTCCCGACGACCTTCAATTTCCAAAACCCCGTTGCGCACGTTGGCGTTATCGGGCTGGTACCACTGCAACTCCTGGTTGCGGACAAATCCCTCCTCGTAAACCCAGTAACGGGAATCAGGTTTTCCCGGCTTGTCGAATTCATCCGACCACAGCAGCGAATAACCTTCGGGGACAACCGGTTTCAGGGTATCCGGTTCATAGGGATTCGTTCTCCGGAACCGGTTGGGATACTTACTGGAATACTCTTTGTCCTGCATCAATCCCAGAAATGCGGGGCCTGGCATTTGATCTTCCCATTCGGTGTATGCCTTTTTGATCGCGGAATATTCAGACTGATCAGCAGTTGAAAGCGGATTCGTTTCACTGATGTCTTTTTCAACATCATACATTTCATCCTCCACAGATTTGTACCTGACCACTTTGTAGTCGCCCTGGCGGACTGCATAAACATTCTGATCGAACTTCCGCCAGAAAAGTGCCTCATGGGGAGCTCCCTGTTTTTTGCCTGTCAGGTAAGGAACCAGATCAACGCCATCCAGTTGGTTTTTCGGACTGACACCGGCATTTCCCACGGCGGTGGCAAAAATATCCAGGGCAATCACCGGTTCGTCATACACTTTGCCTGCTGCAATGTTGGCAGGCCACTGCATGGCAAAAGGCACTCGAATGCCTCCTTCATACAAACTGCTTTTCCCCTCTCTGAGGATTCCGTTGTCAGAACCATTCTGCTCTTCGGGCCCGCCGTTATCTGAAAGGAAGAACACCATCGTATTATCGCTGATACCAAGTTCTTCCAGTTTATCCAGCACCCTTCCCACACCATCGTCCACTGCACTGACCATGGCCGCATACGTACGGCGTTTTTGGTTGGTAATATGGCTAAACCGATCCAGATATTTGTCGGTTGCCTGTAAAGGCCCGTGGGGTGCGTTGTATGCCAGGTAAATAAAAAATGGTGCATCCTTGTTGGCTTCAATGTATGAAACCGCTTCCCTTGAAAAGGCGTCCGTCAGGTATTCCTTTTCTTCCACGCGCCTGTAATTTTGAAGCAGCTTGGTCCGGTAGGAGTCATATTCTGTTTTAACCTCAAATTCATCCTTGAGGGTAAGCTCTTCGGGGAAATATTGGTGTCCGCCACCCAGGAAACCATAGAAGTCGTTAAACCCTCTTTTTAACGGATGCAGACTTTCGTGTGCTCCGAGGTGCCACTTCCCGATAGCCAGCGACTTGTAACTGGCCTGATTCAGTGCATCAGCCAGCGTTTGCTCACTCTGGGGCAAGCCCATTTCCGGGTCGTTGGGCGCAAACAAAGGGTTCCGGCTAAACCCGAAACGATCCTGGTAACGTCCGGTCATCAGTCCCGCCCGGCTTGGCCCGCAAACGCTGAAACTGACATAGCCGTTGGTAAACCGGACACCATTTTGCGCTATCCGGTCGATATTGGGCGTTGGAATTTCCTTGCACCCATTGAAGCCCACATCGGCATAGCCCAGATCATCGGCCAATATGACAATCACATTGGGCAATGTGCTCCGCTCCTGAGCCTGGCTTGGCGAGGCCCAAAGGAGTGGTGTCAAAGCAATCGGAAAAAGTGTTTTTAAATTCATTGGTTGTATTTTATTAATTGCGGCATTTATGTGAAACCCTCTTTTGGCTCGCTTCATGGTATTCTATTAGAAGACTCATTTCTAACTTTATACAACTGGAAACCTATTTCACGGCAACCATCAATGGTTTCCTGGTAAGGATTGTCGAACACGTCCAGAAAACCAATTTGATAGTTTTCTCCATCAGAGCGACCTGTTACAGCCTGTTCTCCGTATTGAAACCAATGTGCTCCAACCAGATAGGGGTTCTCAAGCGCTGCCCTGATGTATTGGATATAAGCTCTTCCCCGCTGTTCCTGATTCTGAACCGAGAGTAAACCGGTGTGTAACATACCCCTGTCCAACGCTCCAAAATGAAATTCACCAATAATAATGGGCTTATCTATACTCCTTTCAGGGGGATGCACATTGTGTGGAGAAAACTGATAACGATTAAAGCTAATTACATCACAATGTTTAGCTGCAATTTCTACGGCGTGAGGATGATTGTTATGTAATCTGCTTCCTAAATACAATTTGTTTGGGGCGTATTTTTTTATCACTTCCTGGCATGTTTTGTAATATAGATCAATCATTATCTTTTCAAAATCCAGCAAATCGGCATAAACAGCTTCCCCTTTTTGTTCTTGCGTTGAGTTTAACAACAATTGCCATGATTCAAAGTCAGATCCCCACGTTGAATTTAGTGTTGCAATTTCCTTGTATTTCTGTTTCAGGAACATCATCAATTGCACTTTGGAGCTATCTGTTGCAGGTGATTGCAGGACATGTTGACCAATTGTCCCCCATCCATTAAGTTCGTTATCAACGAAATAGCCAATACAGTAGGGGTCATTCCAGGTTTCCCGATGGTTGAGAAATGCTAGTTCGAGACCTGGTTTGTAACCTGGGTCATATGGATCAGGAAATTTGAGCTCCCCCCCGACTTTTTTCCAGTTAAAACCTACACTTACGGTATAAGGGGTTTTTCGAAGCATATAAGTATCTGTATCCGACCAGTTTCCCATTGTATTCATTCCCCAGCTTTTCAGCCGTATATGAGCCTTTTCCTGGTAAATCTTCTCCCAGTCTTTGCCATATTTGAGAAAAAGATTGGATTCTGAGAAATTAAACAGAAGGATCTCTTCTTCTGGAGTCGTTGTAGCAAATTGATGAAGTGGTGAATCACCGGATGGTAAATCTTTGAAATAGTGCTCTCTGCCAGATATTCTTGTGTTGGCAGCTCTTTTTCCAACGCCGGTGATACCATGCGACCAAAATAGATATCCCTCAGGGTCAATAAGCCACCATTTACCATCAATTTTTTCTGTTCTGAAATGGCCGGTGGATTGGTGTTTTCCCCCATTCTCCCATCCTCCGTATTTGCTCCGGTTGGCCGGTGAAGGAAACGCACGATGATCTTCGTCTTCTTTTTCAATCCTTCCTTTTAGCTCATCAGTGCTATTGATTTTTCCGGGCCAGTTTTTGTGTATGTACTGCCCATACTTATCAACGAATGGGAACGCTGTAAGCTTAAGCTGTTCAAGAGACTTTTCATTGATGTTGCCTTCTGCCACTATATTTCTAATGATAATTACTGCCTCCTCTGAGGGATTAATTTGTGAGAGTCTTACCTTTTTTACATCGCTGGCATCAAAATGAGCCCAGTGAGGTAAATATCCTCCTGGTAATCCTTTCATCCCTTCATAAAGAATGGAAAACGGATGGTTTTCAGGTAAGATGTTTCCTTTTAACAATACCCGCATAATACCACTCTCCCCGGGTTTTAGCAAGAGTAATCCTAAACACCCCTGATGGTTATCCAGGTGACAATTCAGCGCAACACTTGTATTTCCCAAATTACTAACATGAAAAGAAATACTTGTATTATTGCTTAAATCCCAGCTTTTATCTGGTGCAATCAATTCTACCAGTGGAGCTTTAGCTTCCATATTTACGAGTATGGCATTTTCATTATATAACTCAGTTTTGGCATTTTGTGTCATTATAAAATCAGAAAGGTATCTTTCTGATATCTCTATTAAAGGCTTATTCTGAGAATAGTTTTTAATACCCGGCACAGTGAGTAGTAATAGAAGAATTGCTATTTTCATAATTTTCCTGAGATTAAATTATGGTTTAAAAAAATCACTATATTGTTCAATACATCGTTCTTATGGAAATTACATCCTTCTCTGATAATTCAACCGGATGGAAAGTAATTCTTGTTTTTTCAGCAATTTGTGTTGCCAATGCATTTAAATTTAAGCCATTAACATCAACCTGCGCCGACAATGCTGTTTTCCCTTCAGGCAACTCCAATACTATTTCTTGCAACTTCAGGTTCCCATACGCCAAAGAAATTTTATTAATTTGCTCTGTAGTCTTTCTGCTTTGCTCTATACTTCCCCAACACTCAGCACCGGTAAATGCTGACCTGAAATCATCTTTGCCAATTCCAGGGGCAAACCCAATCTGACCTTTTGGCCCATTATAAGTAAACCCGCAAATAGCCAGGTAAGCACCATAGCTGGCCATAGCACGCGAATAGTGGTCGCTGCATTCTATTTCGTTGTAAGGATTCCGTTTGGATGCACCATAACGCTCGTGTATGGCTTTAACTATCGAAAAACCCTTATCTAACTCACCTTCCCAAATCATGTGGCTGGCAACCTGGTATTCAAAGCCAGTCATCACTTCGTTAAAGTAACCATACTGCCAATGCTTTTCCCATTCTTCCCGCTTGCCTCCCAATGGCCAGGTACACATTACCAAACCTGCATCTCCTCTCATGGCATAGGGCCTGCCTGCAATTTGTGGAGGTAACGAATCCCTTAGTGCACCCATATCCGGAACGAAATTATACTTCCATAATGCATTCAGAGAGCTTACGATCATCTCTTTATTGAAAATTCTCCCGAGATTCAGCTGAAAAGCCCATCCCTGGCCAAATACCTGGTCTATATAACACCCCTTGCCTGTTCCGATGGCATTTAAATGATCAGGATGCTCTTTTTGAATAAAATACTCTCCGTTAAATAGAGTCTCAATATTCTTTCTGCCTGCTTCCAGAATAAAAGAATACTCTTCTTCTGCCCTGGTATCGCCCATAACCCTTGCCATTTCAACAGCTGCTGCAAGTGCTGCAAGATACAGAGAGGTTATCACGGGAATGTTTCCAAACCATTCTGCATCCAACGTATTATGCTGTTCACCAAAGATCATTCCGTCTGCCATCCCATCTTCCTTGTCTAAATCTATTAAATAGCCCAGGGCAAGCTTAATATTGTCCCAGTTGTTTTTAAGGAAGTCTTCATTGGAAGATGTTTGGTAATCACGATAGGAGCGCAGAACAATGCCGGCCTGACCATCAGCCGCAAACCGGTTGGCAAGGCTCCCCCTGAAGTCTATCCCACCAGAGGAACGGTCCATCACAACAAAGTCTGTCTTCTCCCTGAGGTTCCTTTCCAGTTCCGGAAATATCCTGCCCATAGCCTGTGCATAATGCCAAACATGGGTGCATGTCCCTGGGCAGCATCCAATCCCTTCCCATGCCCAGAAACGACCATCTCCAAGTAAAAAACAGGTTTCGGTGGCCAATATCGAGGTGTTTATGAATGTCCTGTTCAAAAACCAGTGTGGTAAAGAAGATTTTTCATAAAAAACATCCTTCCACAAATTAGTCAGCGAATACAGTTTCTTATATTTTCCTGCAACAGTCAATGACACATCACGTGAATCTACAAAACTCCCTGCATAGTAGCGGCCTTTATTCTCACCCGGAGACCTTTCATTTTGTGGCAGTTGGATATTGGGGAAATGCCAGCTGATCATAAAAACAACCTCGCCTGATTCGCCTGGGTTTAGAACCAAAGTCTTACTTAACGCACCACACAATTGCTCATCCATTGCAGCAAGTGCAACCCCTTTACTGTTATCCGGGAAAAGAACCCTCGAATTTACCGGTACTTCTGCCGATCCTTTGGAAAAACTATCCGCATCATGAAGCATTAAGCTCATACTGCCAAAATCCCTGTTCCCCTTCAGATCCAAAGCTCCGGTATTGGCTTTGCAGCTCAACACGATATTGCCGGATTCATGATCAATCTCATTGACCAGTGTATCGCCTTCAGCCTCTTTTGTATAACGCAGAACAGCATTTTCCAGCCAACCTGACAACTCTATTTCAGATGTTTCATTACTGGTGTTGGTTAATTTAAAATGCATGACAGTGGCCGGATAACTGGAATTCTCCAGGTCTAATGGAATAAACGGTGAGAAGGACTGGAGGTCTATCGCCACGGGTAACTGTTCATCACGATAAGCAACTTCTGCAATGGGGTACTGGCCTTTAAAGCGAATATCACTAAACCCTCTGAAATCCAGGTTTCTTTCCCACTCATTGTTTCCCTGGATTATTCGAATACCAAATCCCTGTTCAAAAGGGTATTCAGGTGAAACAGGAAAAATAAAATTGGCACCGTCTCTTGCCCTCACCCTTTTACCATTCCAGTTTTCATAGGTTACATTCTTTATGCCCTCTTTATGTTGGTTGAATATATCCCACAGCCAAAGACGGCCATCACCGCCAATATAGACAGTTCCCGTGCATAGCCCTCCGACAGGCATGCCGATATATGCCAGCTCTTTGCCTGTATATATTTCAGGAGCTCCTCTTCTATACAAATTTTCATACCATTCTGCTGATAATCCTTTATCTGCAGGTATATCATAACTGCCTGAAGTCTGTCTGCCGGAAGCCGGAAAGCCTAAAAGTACACCACCTGATGCCAGGCCCATGGCCTTAATAAAATCCCTTCTCTGAATCCCTTTCCCTGATACAGGTTCACAGGGGGCATTTTTCTCAAATGATGAACAACATCCAGAGTTGGGGTCACATGTATCCTGATCCGGTTTTGAAACATTACTGTGGCTGATTTTATTCTTCATCACGTGTATGTTTTAGTATATCATACGAATGTAAGTGATTATTCTGCATGGATCATTATCTTCTGATCCTGCAGAGGTCCGCCATAGACACGTAGTTCAATATCTCCCGCGTTTTCCCCTGATTTCAATGTTGCAACAAGCTTTCCATTAAAGGCATTCATGTAGTTTGAAGCAAAAGAAGTATGATCAGTGGGGTCACCATTGCATAAAGCTTGCAGAGTACCCTCACCTTGTATTTCAATAAACAGCACATTGTTTGCACGCGGACATAAATTACCCTCTTTGTCGACGATCTCGATAGTGACATAAGACAGGTCTTTCCCATCTGCTCTGATGTTTGTCCTGTCAGCCGTCAGTCGCAGCGCATAGGGTTCTCCTGCCGTTCTGATGATCTTTTCTGCTGCTTGCCGGTTTGACGCATCGTATGCAATTATTTTGATCTCTCCTGGCTGATATATTACGTCGTTCCACATTAAGCGATAGCGTGTATATCTGTTTGAAGTCTCTTTTTCTCTGACGCCCATGCTCTGACCGTTGACAAACAGTTCTGCTTTCGGGTAATTGGTATAACAATACACTGGTACTACCTGTCCGATTCTATCGTGCCAGTTCCAGTGTGGCAACAGATGTAGTACAGGCTCATCGCTCCACTTACTTTGATAGAGATAGAAGCGATCCTTTTTTAACCCGGCAAGGTCGACAATACCAAAATAGGAACTTCGTGCCGGAGTAGCGGTATTATATGGTGTAGGTTCTCCCAGGTAATCAAATCCGGTCCACACAAACTCTCCCAGCACAAATTCATGATCATCCTGCATTTCAAACTCGGTATCGGGAGTGGTTGCCCAGGACGGGTATTCCATGTCATAGCCAGATAATTGGTAGTCGTTATACCAGGGGCTTCGGACTTCCCTTACCGGAAATTTGTATTCACCCCTCGAGCTTACTGTAGAGGCGGTTTCACTTCCATAGACAATAAAATCAGGATTTTCTGTGTGTATACGTTTGTAATCACGGGGCTTGTAGTTCATGCCAAACAAATCAATTTCTGCAGCCATGCCATTCGCAATGGTTGCATTATGGTGATTGAAACCGGCTGTAACAGGGCGTGTGGGATCTTCTTCGCGGCAAATCCCTGCAAGAAAACGGGCAATCTCTCTGCCCCTGTCGCCGTGGTTTTGCTCCCTGACCTCATTCCCTATGCTCCACATAATGATGGATGGATGGTTACGGTCTCGTCGTATGGCATTACGTAAGTCCTTTTCAGCCCATTCATTAAAATACAGGCTATAACCATTTTCATTTTTGGGATTTTCCCATTCATCGAACACTTCAAGTTGTACCAACAAGCCCATGCTGTCGCAAATCTGGAGCAGTTCAGGTGATGGGGGATTATGCGCGGTACGTATTGCATTGGCTCCCATTTCCTGCATGATCTCCAATTGTCTTTCGGTAGCCCTGAAATTAAAGGCCGCACCCAAAGGGCCCAAATCATGGTGTAAGCAAACACCTTTTATTTTAACATGCTCACCGTTCAGAAAGAAGCCTTGGTTTCTATCAAAGCGAATGGTTCTGCACCCAAATTTTGTTGTGTACTCATCCGTCATTACATTATCGACATATACATTTGATACGGCAGTATACAAATTTGGTCTTTCAATACCCCACAATAAAGGGTTTCTGATCGTTGTTTGTTGTTCAAAGATCATCCTTGGTGCCATACGTTGTTTGGAAGAAACAGAAGCTACTTGTTCCCCGGATGCCGAATAAATTATTGTTTCGAGCTTTACCTGCGCTGAGGATGCCTCATTGCCTGTCACTTCCGTTTTGATGTTAACATCAGCAGTTCTATGACTAACAGCAGGTGTGGTGATATACGTACCCCAGTGAGCCACATGTGTTAAAGGTGTTTTTACAAGCCTTACATTTCTGTATATACCTGCTCCGGAATACCAGCGCATTGATTTTGGTTTGTTTTCCAATCTGACTGCCAACACATTTGTTTCGCCAAATTGAATATGGTCGGTCAATTCAAAAGAAAATGAAGCATAACCATACGGCCATTCACCGATGTAAGTTCCATTCAAAAAGATTTTTGCAAGACTCATAGCGCCATCAAACTCAATAAAGATCCGTTTGTCAGCATCTTCTTTCGATAGGGGTAGCACTTTACGATACCAGCCTACTCCGAATATGGGCAATGCGCCTGTACGACCGGTTCTAAGCTGAGGAACAAGCTCCCCATCTTCAGTAACCAGCACAGTCTGCATATCCAGATTCATGTCGAAGGGGCCTTTGATGCCCCAGTCGTGAGGCACATTTACCTTTTCCCACCCCTGATCATCAAAATCAACTTTCTCGGCGTTTGCTACATCTTTATTTTTAAATTGCCAGTCGCTATCTAATAATATAATGCTGCGTTCCCTGGAAGCTAAAGACAGAAAGGATAACAGACAACAAACAAACAATGAAACATTCAATACCTTCATTCAATTAGTAATTTTCTTTCGTGAATATATTCGATATTTATTTGATACTATTTCATGTCGAATGATTTTCTGAGATAGTATTCATGTGGCGTTTCCACCAGAAACACATCACGTGTAATGTCACTGAAATTCCACCAGTCGAGAAGCAAGCCGGGGATAGGATCATCACTTCAGGCATTGTTTACATGTACCACGTATTTTAGCTCAGGCAATTGTAAATTGAAATCTCCCGGCCATTGCATGGCAAAGGCACGCGGATGCCCCTTCATACAAATGACCTTTCACCCCACTAAGAGGTGTGTTGTCGGAAACTCACCTTCAGGGCCACTATTGTTTGAAAGAAAGAACACAATGGTGTTTTCGTTGATAACCAATTGTTCAAATCCTGGAAACGACCGATTCTTGTATCGGCCCAAATAAAAACTAACCAACTAAATCAGAAAGACTATCCCCCATATATTACTGAACCTCCTTTATCACGATCTTATCAAAGGAGAGTTGCTTCTTGGCCCACCGGTAAAGGGCAATAACAACCTCTTCGTTGCCTTCAGTCACTGTAAACTGAGTGGTGTGTGTCTCCCATTCGGCATTTGAAGCATTTTTCCAGGCATACTCATATGCAGCCCTTGGATGCACCTGTATGGTATGAGTAACGCCATCCTGAATTTTTGTCGTCACTTCGAAGGAGTAGGTTTTGCCAGCCTCAAGTGTGATAGTGCGGCGTATGGCGAAATTATTTTTGGAGATATCGCTTTGCCCAAATCTGGCTCCTTCAAAGGCACCGGCTGAACCTACAGTAGCGGTTCCTTCCCAGACCACATAACCTTCTCCTGACAAATTCGCGCCGTCGGAATATTCTTCAAAATCATCCTGGAAGGCGATAGAGGGATCAACTACTGGTGCCTTGCCAGGGCCGATGTAAATATTCGGTTTAAAGTTGGCATAAAAGTCACCAAGTGTCGTCAGGTTGCCGTCTTCATCGAAAAGAGCCGATGAGGTTCCGGCGGCACTCTTCAGCCCGAAAGAGAACCAGGCATAGCGCTTGATATAACTTAACTCTTCAAGTTGGGGCAATACCGTTTGCATGAATGAAAGCACCGCAGCAGGTGAATGTTTGTTTTCCTGTGGAGTTGCAGCACTCCAATCAGCAGGAGCAAACTCGGTAATCCAGATGGGTTTGCCATAAAGATTGTAAACTTCTTCAAGCTTGCTGATAAAACTGCTGGCGCTGGTTCCGCCATACCAGTGAACACATACAAAGTCAACGCGCAAACCCAGGTCGCCGGCTTTCTGCATAAACTCTTTCATCCAGTCGCCGGTCGGATTTACACATCCGGGACTACCCAATGGCAAGCCCACCGATTCAAGCAATGGCCACTTGTCAATAGCCTCCTGCACCGTCATATTGGCCTGGGCAGCACCATCCGGCTCATTAAATCCCAGAAGATACCTGATTTTTCCCCCTGCCTTTAAGGTGGCTAATTTCGCCAGCTGTTCCGCGCTCGGGCCCCATTTCCCCCATTGCATCGGCACAAAATCCACATTGCTTGGTTCGTATTCAGAGAGCTCATTTCCCCATGAATAGTGCCAGTGCGGTTTCAGCGCCGACACTCTGAAGGACCACTGGGTTCCATTGGTCGTAAAGGCGGCACCCTTTTTCCCAATCTCAGGTAGTGCCGGCAGCGTATTGGTATTTTCAGGCTCTTCAATATCATAAAACAGGAAGTCACCCTCGGTAAACTTCTCGTCGCATGATGAGAAGAG
>CAYMXK010000085.1:0-13924 GCA_964393915.1 uncultured Prolixibacteraceae bacterium | reverse complement strand
TGATTTCTATTTTCTTATAAATTTTCTTAAAATGATCAATATAGGCATCAACTTCATACAAAATCCCATTTTGAACACCGGCCCGAATGGCTGTTTCTGTTGAATCTCCCCAAAACGAATATGTCCCATTGCTTTGAATCAACGGTAACTTTCCGGTGAAATTGTTCAAGGCCTTAAAACGCATCTCAAGACCGGGTGATATGTTGCCACCAAGGTATTCTGCCTCTGCAGTTACAAGGTCAAAAGTGATGGCCGTTCCGGCATCAACAACGAGCAGATTTGTCGCGGGATAGAGAAAGTTAGCCCCAACTGCTGCTGCCAACCGGTCTTTTCCCAATGTTTCAGGCGTTTTGTAGCAATTTTTTATGGGAACCGGCGTGTTCTCATTTAGTTCAATAAATATTTTAAACTCAGAATGAAGGGCATGCATTAATTCAGGAGAATACTCTCGTGTTGAGGAGAGAATGGCCTTGTCCAATCCGGGAAATTCATTGATGAGCATATTTATACTACCGGGCCCGAAGTTATTATCGGTCACCGTAAGCACCATTCCCGAAGGATTGAAAAGTGAAAACTTCGTCCGCGAGTTTCCTATATCAATTACCAGATTCATGTAAATGTTTAATCACAAAACTATTTTATAGCAATTTTTCATTACCCCTTCTGCTTACCATGTCCTTCAGGACTTGATGATTATCCGCCCCCGATTGTTTATGTTTTCCCTTTTCCGTAGGGCGAACACTAGGTTCGCCCCCGATCGAATCGGGGTACCCTGTCTCCGCTTTCCGCTTGGCTCTTTGCACTCCGCGCTTTGCTTCCAGTCTTCGGTTTCCTGCTACTGGGCGAACACTTAGGTTCGCCCCTACACTTTATCCCGTCTCCCTTTTCCCCCGGTCGAATCGGGGTTGCTCTTTGCGCTATGCGCTTTGCTTACCGTCTCCCGTCTCCCGTCTCCGTGTTCCGGTCTCCGGTCTCCGTTTTCCCGTCTCCGGTCTCCGTTCTCCCGTCTCCGTCCTCCGTGTCAACAGATCCGCTGACTAATATCCAGCGCGGTTACCGAATGAGTTAAAGCCCCAACAGAAATATAATCGACACCTGTGCCAGCCACTTCGGGCAACCTTTCGATGGTCATATTCCCGGATGCTTCGGTTTTTGCCCTTCTTGCAATTAGCTTCACCGCCTCTTTCATGGTGGGGGTATCCATATTGTCGAGCATAATAATATCCGCTCCCGCATCGAGGGCTTGCTGCACTTCTTCAAGGCTGGTGGTTTCCACTTCCACTTTTACTGATGAATCAACAGCTGCCCTGATCGTTTTAACTGCCTTGTCAATACCGCCGGCCACCGCAATGTGGTTGTCCTTGATCATTACCAAGTCGTACAAACCGATGCGGTGGTTGCTTGCCCCGCCTGCCTTAACCGCGTACTTATCGAGCAACCTGAAGCCAGGCAGTGTCTTGCGCGTATCCAGTATCCGGGTTCCCGTTCCGGCAACAGCGGCGGCATACTGCGCCGAGACAGTGGCAATTCCCGACATCCTCTGAAGAAAATTAAGGGCGGTTCGTTCACCGGTTAGCAAAGCACGGTAAGTGGCCGAAAACTCCACGATGGTATCGCCCTTCGAAACAGCTTTTCCATCCTCCACTTTAGGGTTCCATTTCAGCTGTGGGTCGAAACGGCGGAAAACCATTTCTGCAACTTCCAATCCGGCAATCACCCCATCAGCCTTTGCCACCATGCAGGCATTCCGTCGATCCCCTGCCGGAATAAGGTTGTCGGTAGTGACGTCGCCACTGCCTATATCTTCCTGAAGTGCCAGGTCGATGAGAGTGAGGGCAGCTTGTTTTTCAGTTTGATTCAAATTCATTATCCTGAATAAAAAGACCAGTTAAAAAGATAGAACAGATGCAGAATCACACTTTATCCCTGATGGGGACAAACTCCGGAACCTGTCCCTTTTGCTGTACAATATGCATCCTGAATTTTTCCTCCTCTTCCCGAAAATCTTCGCGTATATGACCGCCCCTGCTCTCTTTCCGGAGAATGGCAGCACGGCTCATCAGTGTGCATATTTTAGCAATATTATTAATTTTAAATAAATTATAATCAGAACGATTCCCTTTAAACTGGCCGGAAATCTCCTCGATGCGTCGCAAAGCCGTTTCCATTTTCGAACCTTCCCTTATGATACCCATATTTTGCATCATCAATCCGGCGATTTCATTGCGGTAGTCAAGATACACCTGATCTGTTTCCGATGTTAAAACAAACGGCTGGATCTCAGGCATTTTACAGGCAGTATATTTGAGTTGGGCGGCCTTTTCACTGGCACGCTTCCCAAAAACCAGACATTCAAGCAGGGAATTACTGGCCAGGCGGTTAGCGCCCATAACACCTGTGGAGGCAGCCTCTCCGCATACAAAAAGCCCATGAACACTGGTATCTCCATCCAGTCCCGAGCGGACTCCGCCTACCATGTAATGGGCAGCAGGCGCAACGGGAAGCAGATCACGGGTCATATCAATGCCAAAACTCAATAAAGTCTGATGGATGGTCTGGAAACGTTCTGTAATATATCTTGCATCCAGATGTTTTACCGATAAAAATACTGATCCGGAAGCGGTTTTCTCCATCTCCTTAAAAATGGCGTAAGCCACAACATCCCGGGGAGCAAGTTCTGCCATAGGATGAACCTCCGGCATGAAACGCTTTCCCTCCTTATTAAGCAGCCATGCTCCTTCGCCCCGCACTGCCTCACTGATCAGAAATGCATCGTGTCCAGGCAATGCAAGCGCCGAAGGGTGGAACTGGATAAACTCAAGATCTGCAAGTTGCGCACCGCAGTCATAGGCCATGGCAATGCCATCGCCTGTTGCTGTATGAGGATTGGTTGACCGGCTGTAAACCCTCGACAAACCACCAGTTGCAAGTATCACAGCTTTTGCCCGGAAAACCATATTCTCACGGGAAACAAAATCAATGGCCTGCACACCCGATACACATGCGTCTGAAGCAATAATTCTTACCACCGCAGTAAATTCAAAAGGAGTTATATTTTTTGTCTCCCTGACTTTATCGAGCATAAACAGCGTAAGCTTCTTGCCGGTGGCATCACCTCCGGCATGCAGTATCCGCCGGCGGCTGTGACCCCCTTCAAGTCCGAGGACAATCCTGCCATCCTCACGATCAAAAGGCATTCCCATATCCACCAGCTCTTTTACGCGGTCGCGGCCTTCATTTACAAGTACTTCAACGGCATCGTAATCACAAAGTCCCCGCCCGGCCACCAAAGTGTCCTCAATATGCAATTCAGTTGAATCGTCGGGAGCGGTAACTGCAGCAATTCCTCCCTGTGCAAACCAGGAATTGCTGGTATCCAGTTCCGACTTGGTGACAATAGCCACACTTCCAAACCGCGAAGCATACCAGGCCGCCGTGAGCCCGGCGAGTCCGCTGCCAATTACTATTGTATCGAATTCCAGCTTTTGCATCAGCTTTTTATGAGTAGTTCGCGCCAAAAGTAACAATTCTGAACGTTATGCCGTCTGTTCCACAGGAAGATAATCGGGCCTGATAGGTGAAAACAACTCTATTACATGCGAATCTTCTTCAACAATTACCTCATGATAGACATTCTCAGGGATACACCAGCTGTCGCCAGGCCCTGTATCGTTCCATTCATCGTCGATCCGGAACTTAAGCCTGCCCGAAAGGAGGTATCCGGTCTGCTCGTAAGGATGGTTATGTAAGGGCAACCGGTACCCCTTCTCCAGAAGGAATTCGCACATCAACGTTTTTTGCTCGTAAACCAAAGGACGCATCATTACTCCTGGTATCAATGGCCTGTATGAAATTTTGTTTGATTTTGTAAACATACTTTATCATTTTGGAACCCGAAAATTAATAAAAGTTCAGCCCTGTGAAGCAAAGCCTACCGATTATTTTGAGAATCAGGAAGAAACAAAAACATGAAAGGAGTTCAGAAACATGGAACGAATTCGGTGTTTTGTACTATTTTTACCCATGAATCAAATAGAAGTGCAGGAACATGCGATCAGTTATTCTTAAAAAGATTTTATCACTCTCCATAGTGTTAATTACCACATCATTACCCATCCACGCGCAGATACTTTCCCCAAAATATGAGTTTCGTGGCGTTTGGGTGGCTACGGTGAACAATATCGACTGGCCGTCGAGACAGGGTTTATCCGTTGAAGCCTTAAAAAAAGAGGCCCTGGATCTGCTCGATTTGCATCAGAGTCATGGCATGAATGCCATCATCCTCCAGGTGCGGCCATGTTCCGATGCTTTGTATTTCTCTGAGATTGAGCCCTGGTCACGATACCTCACCGGCATTCCGGGAAAGGCGCCTGAACCCTTCTTCGACCCACTGCATTTCTGGACCGAAGAATCACACAAACGGGGAATGGAGCTTCACGCCTGGCTCAATCCATACAGGCTTTCCCAAAACACATCCGAACCGCTGGCCGGCAACCACATCGCATTTACCCACCCCGACTGGGTAATCAGCTACGGCAACAAACTCTATTTCGATCCGGGAATCCCTGCAACGCGTACCTATGTTACCCGTGTGGTTGCTGATATTGTCAGACGATATGATATAGACGCCATCCATTTTGACGATTACTTCTACCCTTACCCGGCCGGCGAACCCTTTCCCGATGATGCCTCATTCGCACAGTTCAACCGGGCATTCAGAATAGACCAGAAGGACCACTGGCGCCGCGAGAATGTTGATATCCTTATTAAAATGCTCAACGATTCAATAAAAAACATTAAACCATGGGTGAAATTTGGCATCAGCCCCTTTGGAGTTTGGAGAAACCGCTATATGGATCCGGAAGGGTCTGAGACCAGGGCCGGGGTCACCAATTATGACCACCTTTATGCGGATATTCGCAAATGGCTGCGCGAAGGCTGGATCGATTATGCAATTCCTCAGATATACTGGGAAATCGGCCATCCGGCTGCCGACTTTGAGACCCTCCTAAACTGGTGGAACATGAATTCCTTTGATAAAGGGCTCTATATTGGGAAAGCTCCCTATAAACTTGATCCCAATTCAACCACCGACGCCTGGAAACGATCAGACCAAATGCCCAGACAAGTCGATTTAACCAGAAAATATGGCCACATCAGCGGAAGCGCGTACTTTAGCAGCAAACATTTCAGGCGTGATTTATACGGATTCCAGGACAGCCTCGTATCGCGGCTCTATAAATTCCCGGCTCTGATCCCACCCATGCCCTGGCTGAAAGTGGAAAAGCCGGCAACGCCCCTGAAAATAAAGTCGTCAGGACGCCGTGTCCGCTGGAAGGCACCACCTCCCTCCTCACCAGTATCGAAACCGGTACGATACCTGGTTTACATCTCAGAGAAAGGTGCCCCCTTCGATGCTGAAAACACAGCTGTCGTTCAATATACCGGACTTACGGCAGTGAAATTCAACCGCCGGAGTGGACGGAAAAAAGCTTACGAAGTTAGAGTATCAGCGCTCGACCGGCTTAACAATGAGAGTTTGCCTTCGGAGCCTGTAAAACTTAAGCTGTAAGCATACGTAAAAGACAACGGAGAATAAAAGCATTCTCTGCCTGTAACCCGTTCTCAAACTATTCCTGAATTCCGACCATGACATATCTGACCGAAAACGATCTTAAAAAATATGGCAAAACCTTTTCCCTGTCGAAAAGAGCCATAGCCCTGATTAACCACCAGAAGGCCAACTGGCCGTTGGCGGCATCCAATTACCCGTCATTGCGGCAGGTCCAGACCCGGACATTCGATTTTGGGCACTTCAGGATCGATTGCCAGTTCAACCCGGGGCGGATACTTTCAACAGCAGCCAATACCGACGCCGGATTTATTCAGCAGCGTGCCTGTTTTTTGTGTGAACCCCACCGGCCGCCTGAACAAGCAGGCATTCACTTTGGAGATGATTACATTATATTGTGTAATCCGTTCCCCATTTTCCCCTATCACCTGACCATCCCCCTGCTGAGGCATGAACCTCAGCTGATTGCGGGGCACATGCCAAGCTTCCTTCACCTGACCCGTGAATTACAGGAATTTGTAGTTTTTTATAATGGCCCCGACTCTGGCGCCTCAGCTCCCGACCACTTCCATTTTCAGGCGGGTATCAGAGATATTCTTCCCATCGAAGATGAGCTTGCGGAATTGTTGGCCAACCATGCCGATACTCTTCTGGACTCCGATGACATAAAAATCGTTGCGGTGGAAAACTATTTGCGAAGATTTCTGTTCTTCCGGTCCTCTCATCCTGAAAGCCTTGAAAAATGGATAACTGCCGCGGTAACCGGGCTTACAAATACCGGAATAAATGAAGAGCCTATGATCAACATCCTGGGTTGGTTTACCCATGGAGCCTGGCAGGTGGTGATGTTCCCCCGTTCTGCAGGGCGACCCCGCGAATATTTTGCTGATGACTTCGAACGCATAATGGTCAGCCCTGCCGCAGTGGAGCTGGGAGGTTTAGTCATTTTACCCCGTGAGGAAGATTTTTACAAAGTTACCGCAGAAGACCTTGCCAGCATTTTTGGTCAGGTTTCGATTCAGAAAAATGAATTCGACAAACTCAAAGAGAGACTAATTCAAATGTTATGAATAAGCAACCTATCCTCAATGTGGGGATTATGACCGGCACCCAAATCGACTTTGTACTGGAAACCAGCTATCATCACAACAATATCATGATGACGCAGGGGGCATACAATATCGAACTGAGGGGCAATAAACTCATCCTGCAGGGTGTAGACATCCTGGTTATAACCGAGGACGATATTGCCCTGATCCCCATGTTCAGGACTAACTCCTTTCTGCTGAAGGAGGTAACAGTAGGAATTACATTTCATTGGGAACACAAGGAAGATCAGCGCTTTACCGGAGGGATCCGCTTCGTTGAGGAGAATGGATTGATCCAGGTGATAAACACCGTTCACCTTGAAGATTACCTTAAAAGCGTAATCTCCTCCGAAATGAGTGGAACCTGTTCATCAGAGTTGTTAAAGGCCCATGCCGTGATTTCGAGAAGCTGGCTGTTGGCCCAGATTGAAAAGAAGAAAGCAATGGCTTCAACAAAGGAAAAGTTTAACTCATTTAAAGTTACGGATGATGAGGTGTTGCGCTGGTACGACCGCGAAGACCATGCCCGCTTCGATGTTTGCGCCGACGATCATTGCCAGCGTTACCATGGCATTACAAAAATTATCTCTTTAAAAGTGGTCGATGCCATTAACGATACCAAAGGAGAAGTGCTGGAATCAGAAAATCAGATATGCGATACCCGGTTCTCAAAATGCTGCGGGGGAATTTCCGAGAGCTTTGAAACCAACTGGGAACCAACACCCAAATCCTACCTCAGCCCCGTTGCAGACCGGAAACCACTGGGAAAATCTCCGGATGTGGATCTTCGAATTGAAGAAGAAGCAAAAAAGTGGATAAATAGCTATCCCGCAGCCTTTTGCAATACAACCAATAATGCCATTCTATCACAGGTACTGCCTGACTTTGACCAGAAAACCACCGACTTTTTCCGGTGGAGGGTTGAATATAACCAATCCGGACTGGCTACCCTGATCCTTAATAAGTCTGGCTACGATTTTGGCCGGATCATTAGCCTTGACCCACTGGAGCGCGGTTACTCCGGAAGGATCGTACGGCTTAAAATAACCGGAACAAAGCAAACTTTAATTGTCGGCAAAGAGCTCGAAATCAGGAAGTGGCTGTCGCCTTCGCATCTATACAGCTCTGCTTTTGTGATAGATTATGACGAGATGGAAAACGGCATCCCCGGGAAAATTATTATTACGGGCGCAGGATGGGGCCACGGAACAGGACTCTGCCAGATAGGCGCTGCAGTTATGGGTGAAAAGGGGTATAACTACAAACAGATTCTGGAACATTATTTTAAAGGAGCCTGCTTAAAAAGGCTCTACTAACTTCGGTCAGGATTAATAGTATTGGCCCTTTCCATTTTCACGTTATACCAGATTACAAAGCCTCTATCCATTTAAAATAACCCGGCTTGCTCTGCAATTGTTTCCTGATTTTTTCTGCCTCGCTTGTTTTTCCATTCGCTTTACAGGCCTCATAAAGCCGTACCTGCATAAAACTGTAGAGCCAGTCACATTCTCCTGGTTCTGTTAATTGCAGTGCTTTCCGGAACGACGCTTCGGCTTCCTTTTTGTCACCGCCAAACATCGACGGCCGGTAGAAAAGAGAATTCCCCTTCTCAAGCCAGCCCATAGCTTCCGTCGGATCGTTTTTCAGTGCCTCTTCCCAGGCATCCACATTACGCTGGCCCAGAAATGGAGCCCGCATGGGCGACAGACCGATGCGAAATCCCACCAGTCCGGCCTTAATGCTCAACAGCCTCGCATTGCCGGGCTTTCGCTTCAGCCAGGCTTCCAGCAATTTTTCTGTCTCATCGAGAAGACTTTTCGCCTTTGAATTTTGCCTGCTGCCTATCAGGTATCCCATCAGGCCATACCTGGCCAGTAAAGCTTCAGTTATCATACCAAAATCCTGAGGATGTTTCTTCTCCATTTTCCTGATTTCGTTTTCCCAGCCTGACAGGTCACCGATGGCATAGGTTTCTTTGAAAAAGCAGGCGGATTCCTGGCCCATAATATAAGAACCATGGACAAAAAGCAAAGTGATTAAAAAAAGCTTCAAAATTTTATTGTTCGTCCTTTCCATTCGGTATGGCCTTTAATTTTCCGGAAAACATTCCTGAAAGCAATTACTGCGAAAGTAACCATTTGTAATGGATGAAGAATGACTGACAGGGAGTTTTGTTTGCTTAACATCGAGATAAAGACACGGTTGGCAATAACCAGCATAAGAAACCATTTAATTCCTGTCCAGCCCCAATAAAACCATACTGGTAACCAGCCAAAGAGTATGGTTAAGAAGAAAATTAGCATGATCAGCCGGCTGTTGCCAAAATACTGATGCACGTTTCTTGAAAAACCTCCGATAGCCTCACCATAAGATTCATACATCCGGCAAAATACATCCCCCCCTCCTGTGAGCGTGGCAACTCTGGCACCTGACTTCTTGATCAGCCGCGAAAGAGTTATGTCCTCGGTGGATTCCCCTTTCACTTGCCTGTGCCAATTATTCTGACGGTAATTGAAAGCATCGAAGAGCATAAACTGCCCATTGGCTGCTGACAGGGAAGGGTTGCGCGTATGTCGCACAAGCGGAAGGGGCAACAAGCTCAGCAACACCCAGTTCATGATGGGAACCGTTGACAACTCACCAAAACTATACATTAATTGGGTAGGAAAAACAGAAACGAGTGTCCTACCGCTCTTCTGAATATAACTTATTGCCTTTGATGGGGTTCCGGGAGCAATACGAACATCTGCATCCAGAAAGAGCAGGTAATCTCCTTTGGCCCGCAGCGCCAGCTGGTGACAGGCAAAATTCTTGCCCAGCCATCCTTCAGGCAATGGTTCACTTTTAAAATAGCTCAGATTGTCCATTTTCCGGGCATAACTCTGGAGAACATCCGGTGTGGTATCAGATGAATGGTCGTCGCAGACAATTATTTCCACGTTGGTGTAAGCTGTCAGCCTCAGATCATCTAAGAGCACAGGCAATGATCTGGCTTCGTTCCGGGCAGGAATCAAAACAGAGAGGAGCGGCAGGCCATCGGGGACACCTGCCGGTAAACTACTGCGGGTAAGCAGGTTGACTAAAGATATCAACACCCTCACCGCTAAAAAACTCATTACAAAAAAGGCAAAGCCGACCATACCAGAAGGAATCCTTAACTTATTAATTCTCTAATAACATTTAAAAATGGTAAAATCCTGATTGAAAACAAATATTTAATTTTGAATACACTTTTGAAAGCTTATAATTCAGCCAAAACAACCTCCGCCCTGCTTTCGGCATAAAATTTATTATAAGCCGCTTCAAGTTCATCCGCAGAATATTTGCCGCTTCCAAAATAATGAAGATGAATTTGTCCCTTCGGTCTCACCGGTGAGCCATATTGGATATGCGCAGCGGCAAATACAACATGAACCTTTTCTCCGGCAAGCCTTAACAAAGTGGCCGCCCCCTTTTGAAAAGAGACATGCCCGATGTAATGACTCTGAATTTCTCCCTGCGGATAGATGGTAACTACATTTCGTGGATCACTGAGCAAACCTGAAGCATAACGCATAGTCGCGAGCATCTCATTTCCTCCCGGGTCTACGGAAAATGCACCGGTCCGGATTAAAAACATCCGCCTTTTCAGTTCCTTCTCAAGCATCATCACATGAAATCTGCGCTTGAGCAACTTCTCAGAAATAAAATACGACCAATAGCCATCCCACCAGCTGAAATGATTCTGTAACAGGAGAACTGAACCCTCAGGTACTGTTTTGTCCAGCTTAAACTCCACTTCCCGGAAAAGAATTTTCTGCATCAACCGGAAGAAAGTGGTAAAGAACCACAAAGGAAGAGATTGCCTGTTAGATGGTATCATCCGGAGCAATTATTAATTACGAATTATTTTTGACCGTATAAAGCTTCCACCAGGGTGTAGTGGGGGTTTCATGATGCTCCCGATGGTATCCGAAGAAATAACATGACAACATCGCCCATACATGATTTCGTCTTAGCGTGCGGGCCTTATGCCGGCCCATTTCTTCTTTATGAGGGCGCCGGTGCGGAAGGTAAGTCCCAAAAAAGAACAACTGAAGGGTACCTACAAAGGCCGGTATTATCCAGAAAGAAATCAGCCGCCATTCAGAAAACCAGATATTAAGTACATTGAAAGTGATGGCCATCAGTACCAACTGCCACCAGGTTGTATATCGCATCATAAATTTAACCCACCACAAAAAAAAGTTATTGCTCTTCGTATTAAAATCGGGATCCTTTTCAGTACCCGGATATTGATGGTGCAGGTAGTGGTTTTTGCGAAGCCGTCCGTATGAAAGGTAGGCAAAGGACAATGTCGCAATCCAGCCGGCCAGATCGTTAACTTTGCGGTTTGATGAAACTGTCCCATGCATGGCATCGTGACCTGTTATGAAAAGCCCGGTAAACAGGTAGCCTTGCAAGAGTATGTGCAGGTAAAACACCGGGGAAGCCGGGTTTACAGGGGCTAAAAGCAGAATATACAATAAATGCCCCAGCCAGGCGAGATAAATGGATATGGCAATAATTAAACCCATAATTCAATTTTTTAAAATTATTTAACCCTGATAAAGATTTTTAAACTGCAAATATGCTTCAAAAACAAGTGGCTCATTCAGATAAGAATCTGATCAGAGAAGAAAACCAAGAATTAAGAAGAATATGAACTGGATAGCCAAAAGCCATCCTGCCAGCAGGTTGGAATATCTGACCCTGAATTGTTGCATTACAAAAAGCATTAAGGCAGCGACGATAAACCAGGTTACATAGTTTTTCAGCGGGATTACTCCACCCTCCCAGCTCCACATATCTGTGGCGATTGCTACCGGCTCCATTACCACATCAAATACTACCAAAAGTGCGGCTCCAAGTAAAGGATAAAACCAGCGTTCGTTAATTTTTGGAAAAAGCACATAAATACAGTAAACAAGCAACAACCAGTTAGCTCCGATCAGCAGGGGCGTCGAAAAGAGTTTTAAGCCCAAAGCATCCCCATAGGCATAACTGCCAAACACCAATCCGGTGTGGATACCAGCCATTTCTACCAGAAAACCTGCTACGGCAATACCTGCAAATACCAGGATATGTTTTAAACTCCACTTTTCATGAAAGATAAACAACAGGGTTATACTTATCAGCAGATTCAGGGGAACCAGCTTTTGAAACAAATCGTGCGTGGCGGACAAACTGAAACCGGCCACGCCAACTGCGTAGAAAATTACCAGGAATATTCTGGCGGCCTTTAATGATACAAGTGATAAAACAATATTATTCATCGCATTTCATTTTCAATAAGGGAAGCCACAATTTTTGCAGAAGATAGACAAAGAGGAATTCCACCGCCAGGGTGAACGCTTCCCCCGGTAAAATATAGGCCCTTCACAGAAGAGCTGAAATTGGAATGCCGCTGAAATGCCGACATCAGGTTGTTTGAAGATGGCCCGTAAAGCGAACCATGCCACGAACCTGTTTTTGATTCGACCTTCACCGGATCAAGAACTTCCTCAAATACAATGTTATCCTCCAAGTTTACAGACATTGCCCTTTCAAGTTTCTTTAAAACATTCATTCTGGCATTTTTAACTGTTTCATGCCAGTCCTGCCCCACATTTTCGGGTGCGTTTACCATAACAAACCAGTTTTCACATTGTTCCGGTGCATCGTCAGGAAATAACTTCGAGCTGATGTAAACATACACTGTGGGATCCTCGCCAATCAGGTAATTTTTGAATAAATCAACAAACTCTTTGCGATAATTGTCGCTGAAAAATATATTATGGACATCAAGTTGCGGGAAGTTTCCTTTAATCCCCCAATAAAATATAACCGCTGAGGTGGATCGTTGCTGCTTGTCAAACTTTTTAAGCATTCTCTTGTCGGGAAACAGGTAGGAATAAAACCTGTAAACATCTATATTGCTCACTACCAGATCTGACGGATACAAATCCTTGGAAGTCCGGATTCCATTAACTTTCCCATCCTCTACCACAACATTTTCCACAGGCTCACCATAATGAAAATTCACGTTCAGCCGTTCTGCCTGCCTGACAAGCGACTCAACGATAGTATACATCCCCCCTTCGGGCAACCATGCGCCGAGATTATGCTCCAGGTGAGCAATTACCCTCAATGTGGCGGGTGTCTGATAAGGATCAGATCCGTTGTATGTGGCATACCGGTCGAGCATCTGAACCAGACGTGGGTTGCCAATTTTGTTAAGGTTGTAATTATGCAGTGAGGTGAAGGCTTTAAGCCTCCCTATTCCGGCCAGTGCCGAAAGGTTTTGTAACCTGAGTAGCGATCCGATTTTGTGTAGAGAGTTAAAAATAAACACCGGAGCGGTAATCCGGAATATTTCACCTGTTTCATCCAGGTATTCTTTGAAAGCTTCGGCGGAAACCCCGGTTTTCTCTTCTGCCTCGCGGCATAGTTCAGCAACATCTGAGTGGGCATCAATCTGCATTCCGTCGTTCCAGAAATATCTGGTGATTAATGGTAACCTTCTTATTCCAAACTGAAGGTCAGGGTCAAGCAATTCATGGACAAGTCCGGGCAAGGTGAAAAGGGATGGTCCGGCATCGAAACGAAATCCATTGCCATGAATTTCATTGAGTTTCCCACCCGGCGCATCAGTTGCCTCAAATACATCAACCTGATATCCCATCCTCGCCAGCCTGATGGCAATCCCCAGACCGCCTATCCCTGCACCTATTATAATTGCTGATTTCATCTCCTTATAATTGTTAGTTTTTAAAGGTATTTATCTCATTACCAGTGTCTGTTTTTCGGTATTCGATAGAATGCGTACACATTTAGACGTAACTCCCATGAAAATTGTTATGCTCCTCTTGTGTGATCTGTCAGCAGGCGGATCATGGTCGTTTCATAAAGGGTAAATTTATAATAAATATTTCCGAATTGCAGAAAATTTCTTCTGTAATCCTCTCCCAACGCCGAAGGAGTTACCTGGTACTGCAAATCCGGATTCCAACCCGGTGCCGTAAGAGTAATGAAACGGACATATACAGTAAGAATCAAACCGATACATAATCCGACTTCCTGCAACTTATAACCAGTATAATTAATTAGAAAACAGGAGGCATTCGATATTTAAAATGATTTTAAATAATCTGCATATATTTTTTTGTTGGATTTTTCAGTAATTTTGACCCCAATTATTTTCTATTCAAAAATTTAAAGGTAATAGCATGTTTACATTCGGACTATTCAGTACACATATGCCCTA
>CAYMXK010000084.1:0-14092 GCA_964393915.1 uncultured Prolixibacteraceae bacterium | reverse complement strand
TGAGAAAGCTGATTTTATTTCTTTTAAATCTTGCAATTTCTTCCATCGCTTTAGCAGGTCAGAAAATCGCTGAGTCACCAAATATTCTTTGGATATATGTTGACGATATGAGCGACTGGATTGGATGTTACGGTGACAATACCATATCAACTCCAAACATTGATGCACTTGCAACAAATGGGGTAAGGTTTAACCGCGCCTATATGCCCTGTCCGGTATGTTCACCAACGCGTTCAGCGCTGATTACCGGAACCATGCAAACCACTCATGGCCTGCATCATCATGAAACGATGGTAAAGAAACCCCTTCCTGAAGGAATAACCACTTTGCCGGAACTGTTTCGTGAAGCCGGGTATATCACCTTCAACGAGGCAAAAACACACTACAATTTTTCATACAATACAGATGATCTGTTTTCTCCTGAATTTGAACGGCCTCCGATAAGCGTGGTCAACAGCCATTTAATCGGACACGACCTTTCATGGCTGAAACAACTTCAGGGTAGGAAGTTTTTCGGACAGATACAGCTGTCAGGTGGCAAGTGGCAGGGAGAGGCTGGCAGCAAATATCCGGCATACAGCCGGATTTCAGAGCAGCAGGTTGTGATACCTCCCCAGTACCCCGACAACTCTGTTTTCCGCAATGCCATAGCCCGTCATTATGAGCAGGTTGCATATTGCGACAGTCAGGTTGGGGCAATTATTCAGGCTCTGAAAGAATATGGAATATGGGAAAATACTGTGGTGTTTTTCTTTTCAGATCACGGGTGCCAAATGCCCAGGGCAAAACAGCATGTCTATGAGGAAGGGGCAAAAGTTCCGCTGATTGTTCACTGGCCCGAAGGATATAAGCAACTTTTAAGGAAAGGAAAAGTGAGAAATGATTTAGTGAGCGGCATTGATATATCTGTTTCATCTCTTGCCCTTGCCGGAATTAAGGTCCCTGCCTTTATGGAAGGGCAGAACCTTTTTGATAAAAAATACAAAGAGCGGGAATTTGTCGTAACTGCCAGAGACCGCATGGGTATTGCAATTGATCATGTGCGCGCAATCCGCAGCAGCGACTATCTGTATATCAGGAATTATATGACTGACCGCCCGTTGTATCAGCCTGCATACCGTGATGGATACGCCACATTTGTAACACTCAGAAAATTGTATGCTGAAGGAAAACTGACTCCGCTTCAGGCTTCCTATCACGATGCATCCCGGCGACTGCCAGAGGAGTTGTACGATGTAAAAAATGATCCCAACCAGTTGAATAACCTTGCTTCCGATCCGAAGTATGCAGCCATATTAAACATCCATAAAAAATACCTCGAAGAGTGGGAGCAACTGACCGATGACAAAGGGAGGTATCCGTCGTCCAGGGAAGAATTGGAAAAAGTGTTCAATGCGGCTCCTGATAAATGTGTAAACCCGGAATATGATATTTTCGTGGAAACTAAAAATTTAGATCCACGTAATTGAGAAGTAAAAAATTAAAAGAATATACGATGAAAAGGAGAATGTTTATTTTGTTAATTTTAGTTGCCAATAATGTTTTTAGCCAAACCGCGTCTGTTTTTGTGGAAGCCGAAAGTTTTGATAACAGGGGAGGTTGGGTGATCGATCCGCAATTTGTGGAACAAATGGGTTCACCTTATTTACTGGCGCATGGATTGGGGAAACCGGTAAAAGATGCCACAACCGAAATTTATGTTGAAAATACGGGCTCGTACCATGTTTGGGTCCGTACTAAAAACTGGGCGCCGGGAAACTGGGAAGCTCCCGGAAGGTTTCTTGTTTCGATTGACGGCAAAAAGTTAGATAACCAATTGGGCAAAAACCCGGGATGGAACTGGGAATACGCTGGAGACATTAAACTGAAAGAGGGCGACGTCAAAATTTCACTTCATGACTTAACTGGTTTTGAAGGCAGGTGCGATGCCATTTATCTGACCACACTTGAAAATGAAAATCTGCCCACCGATGGGGAAGCCCTTAAAAAATGGCGTTTGGCACAAACAGGAACTTCTGAAATTCCACAAAAAGTTGTGAAATACGATTTGATTATTGTTGGCGGCGGAATTGCAGGTAGTGCAGCTTCAATTGCTGCCGCCGAGCAGGGAATGAAAGTTGCACTTGTGCACGACCGGCCAGTTTTGGGTGGAAATGCCAGCGGAGAAATCAGGGTTCACACGCTTGGAATTTACGGGAAATTTGAACGTATCTTGAAAATGCTTGACACCGAACATTATCCAAATGGCTCTGCAGATGCGTTAAAAGAAGACCAAAAGCGGATGGCAAATGTAAAAAAGTATAAAAATATCGATCTCTTTTTGAACTTCAGGGCCTACGGTGCTACAGCCGAAAACAACAAAATTACCTCGGTTGATGCACGAAACACTTCAAGTGGCGAGCAAATAAGGTTTGAAGCTCCTTTATTTGTAGATTGCACAGGCGATGGATGGATTGGATACTGGGCAGGTGCAGAATACAGTTACGGCAGGGAAGCTGCTTCTGAATACAATGAAAACTGGGATGCACACGGATTGTTATGGAGCCCCGAAGTGCCAGATAATTTTGTAATGGGGTCTTCAGTTTTGTGGGGATCAGAAAATGCAGGGAAACCAGTTACTTTCCCCGAAGTTCCTTGGGCAATGGAAGTTGCAGGCAGTTATGCCGAAAAAAACGGGGAATGGCAATGGGAATTTTCGCGGAACGATTTAAGCCAGATTGACGATGCAGAAACCATTCGCGATCACATGTTCCGTGCAATTTATGGTTCATTTTACAACTATAAAAATCAAACTGCCCAAATCCTGAACACCGACCAGGGGAATTTTAGTAAAACCGACAACAAATTACAACAACAAAAAGCCGATAGTTTGCAATTAAAATGGGTATCTTATCTTTTGGGTAAACGTGAATCACGCCGTTTAGTCGGCGATCATATTTTTACCTTTAACGATGCACGCGACACTACAAAATTTGAAGATGCCGTGGTTTTTGAAAAACGCGCTGTTGATGTGCATTACCAGATAAACCTGCTCGACCAGGATAACCCGGATTTTATTTCGGAGGCCATGTTTTATAAAACCGGGCAATACAGCATTCCTTACCGGAGCCTGTATTCAAAAAACATCAGCAACCTATTTATGGCGGGGCGAAATTTTAGCTGCTCGCATGTTGGGCTCGGCGGTCCGCGGGTTATGCGCACAACCGGACAGATGGGCGCAGCGGTTGGTCTGGCTGCTTCAGTTTGCAAAAAACACAGTGCAAATCCTCGTGATGTTTACACATCTTACCTCGATGAATACCTCGAATTGATTGAAAAGCAAAAATAGTGCGGATGCGGTTACGGAAATTGTGCATATTGATTTTTTCAGTGGCATTTGAAGTATTTAATCACAATTGTAAAAATGCATAAGATAAAAAATGAATGCGATGAATAATAAAGTACTGACGACAATATTACTGATTCTATGGGGATCAATATCTCTTTCTGCCCAGCTTATTTTTATTGAAGCCGAAAGTTTTGGAGACAGAGGGGGCTGGGTAATTGATCAGCAAAGCATGGACCAAATGGGATCACCCTATTTACTGGCACATGGATTGGGTGTACCGGTCGAAAATGCTGTTACACACATTGACGTTCCGGCAACAGGGGAATACAGGATTTGGGTCCGTACAAGGGACTGGGTTGCTCCATGGGGTAAGCCGGGTTCTCCCGGTAAATTTCAATTATTAATTAACAAGAATCCATTGAAAACAATCTTTGGAACAAAAGGCGCTGAATGGCATTGGCAGGACGGTGGAACAATAAATTTAGGAAAAGGAAAAGCTGAAATTGCATTGCAGGACCTTACTGGTTTTGCAGGGCGCTGTGACGCCATTCTGTTTACCACTGACAAGAAATTAATCCCACCAAATAAGATTGAAGAATTAGCCCGGTTTCGCCGAAAACACATGGGTCTTTCCAATAAACCTGAAAACGCCGGTGATTATGATCTGGTTGTTGTGGGAGGCGGAATGGCAGGAATAACAACTGCAATAAGCGCAGCCCGACTGGGAAGCAAGGTTGCATTAATCCAGAACAGGCCGGTTCTGGGTGGCAACAACAGCTCCGAAGTGCGAGTTGGCCTTTCCGGCCTTATCTTTCAGGAGCCTTACCCTAATCTGGGCAAACTCGTCGACGAAGTTGGTTCTGTCGGCCATTGGACGCTGTGGGAAGCCAACCGTGACCCCGGATCAGAGAGAAGTAAACGGATACTTGAGATTATCGCGAATAATCCTGAAAAGAAAATCCATAATGCAGGACCATATAGCAACTATGGTGACGATAAAAAGTTAAGCATTATTGAAAACGAAGAAAACATAGACCTGTTCCTGAATACGCATGTTTTCGCAGTGAAGAAGTCAGGTGACAGAATTGTGTCTGTTACGGGGAAAAACATCAGTACCGGAAAAGAACTGGAATTTTCCGGTAAACTTTTCGCAGATTGCACAGGCGATGGAAACCTGGGTTTTCTGGCAGGTGCGGATTTCAGGATGGGAAGAGAAAGTAAGGCAGAAACCGGTGAAATGAATGCACCGGAAAATGCTGATGATCTGGTGATGGGCACCTCTGTTCAGTGGTATGCTGAAAAATCAGCCAATGCAGGTCATTTCCCCGAATGTCCGTGGGCAGTTCAATTTTCAGAGGAAACATGCCAGCATCTCACCCGCGGGGATTGGAACTGGGAAACAGGTTTTCTCTGGGACCAGGTTAATGATATTGAATTTATCAGAGATTATGGCTTACGTGCCGTATACGGGAATTGGGCCTTTTTAAAGAATGAAAGTCGGGAAAAAGAGAAATACCGTGATTACCAGCTTGAGTGGGTTGCGTATATTGGGGGAAAGCGTGAATCACGCAGGATTATGGGAGATATAATTCTGAAAGAACAGGATATTCTAAACAATGTACAATACCCGGATGCCAGTTTTACAACTACATGGACGATCGATCTTCATTATCCGGTTTCATTGGATGGTTTTGAGGAAGAGCCCTTTCTTTCAAGGGCCCAACATACAAAAATTGATCCCTATGCTGTGCCTTACAGATGTTTATATTCACGAAATATTGAGAACCTCTTTATGGCAGGAAGAAACATTAGTGTTACACATGTTGCACTGGGTACTGTAAGGGTTATGCGTACGACAGGAATGATGGGAGAAGTTGTAGGTATGGCTGCTTTCCTGGCTAAAAAGCACAATACAACCCCACGGGGAGTCTACACGAACCATCTGGAGGAACTAATAGAACTGATGAAACTACCTTAAATGCTATTCCACCAAGGCACGAAGGCACCAAGCTGCACAAAAAATTGTATCTCAATTGATTAATCTTGATGAATTCTTTGTGCCTTTGTGTCTTGGTGGCAGAAAATGGCTTTTCGGAGTAGGCTCAACAATTAGCTCGTCCATAAATATTCAATTATTTTTTTACTTTTGATTGGAATTAATCAAAATTATTCCTAAAAATTCATGATAAAGTATGATGTCACTGCAGACCAGGATTTGGTTGCCGATTTTATAAAAGGCAAGGTTGTGGCATTCGATAATCTTTATGAACGGTACAGCGAACGCTTGTATGTTTTCGCCATGATGCTGCTCAAAAACAAGGAGGATGCCAGGGATGTTGTTCAGGATACCTTTTTAAAATTATGGAAAAAGAGAGCTGAACTCACTGAAGCTAAATCATTTAAATCATTTGTTTTTACCATTTCCTACAATATCATCATCGACCGGCTTCGAAAAAGGCTGAATGACCAGAAATACATGGCCTATTACAGGCAACATTTTGGAATCGAAATGTCAATTACCGCAAACAATTCAGATTTTGATTTTTTAAACCAACAGGTAAAGGATATCATCGAGCAGCTTCCCGAGCGCCGT
This sequence comes from uncultured Prolixibacteraceae bacterium, assembly GCA_964393915.1. Lineage (GTDB taxonomy): Bacteria > Bacteroidota > Bacteroidia > Bacteroidales > Prolixibacteraceae > UBA1413. Next base: position 8,171 of record CAYMXK010000084.1, on the reverse strand, counting down.
AAAGAGATATATAAACTCAGCAGGGAAAAGGGAATGACTTACAATGAAATCGCAAATGAGTTGAATATTTCGGTTAAGACAGTCGAAACTCATATTGGACTGGCTTTAAAGTTTATCCGTTCCGCAATTGGCGATAAAAATCTCATGATTATTCTCTTCGTTACTCTTTTTTGTTAAAATTTCATTTATCCCTTCAGGGTATTTTCTTCGTTGCACGTATTACATTTAATTATAATTTATTCAAGGTATATATTTTGTAATTGAGGGTGTTTCATTTCAATTCTAAAATTACATTCAACTTACTGAAACACAACAGTTTATTTTAATTAATCTGAAAACATCCGACATTAAATTGCAGAATAAGACCAGGGTTTGATTTATTGAAAATATGAATAACACAGATAATATTGCATCAGAAATCCATAATTTCCTGAAAGGAAGCTGTTCTCCTCAGGAATTTGAACAGGTGATTTCGATGTTGAAAAATCCGAATCAAAATCTGGGCCTGCGCAATGTTCTCTTTAAAACGTGGAATGAACTTGAAATTGATGAATATAAATTATCGGAAGAGGAAAAATCGGAAATCCGTAACGCACTCTCCGGAATACATCACCAGATCAACCTTACCAAAGAGAAATGGGAATCAAAATCTAACGCAAAGAAAATAATGTCTGCGATTACCCGTATAGCCGCAATATTTTTACTTCCGGTAATGGTAATCAGCATCTGGTATTATTATACATCCCAAAGGCCTTATAATCAAAATGATTCATTTATTACCATTAATACCCCGGCAGGATCGAAAATAAAATCGGAGCTCCCTGACGGAACTGTAATCTGGCAGAATTCGGGTAGTACCATTCAATATCCCAGAAATTTCACACGCCGGAACAGACAGGTGATCTTAACAGGGGAAGCTTTCTTTGATGTCAAAACAGACAAGATCCACCCTTTTCATGTCAAAACCGGAGAATTGCTGGTAACCGTAACCGGAACCCGGTTTAATGTATCCGGATATCAGGAGGACGCAGGCGCCACCATTGTGCTCGAAAGCGGAGAAATTAAAGTGAAAAACAGTATGTCACCCGCTGCCGGACAGATTACCCTGTTGCCTGGTGACCGGCTGGAGAGTCGCAGCGGAAGAGGAGAAACAGTATATCACAATACAGATGTCCAGAAGCATGTATCGTGGATCGATGGTAAGCTTATATTCAGGGATGATCCGCTTGGAGAAATTATGACTAAACTGGAAAGATGGTATAATGTTGAGATTGAAATAAATGATCCAGAGAAACAGTTCAGTAATCTCCCGTTTACCATGACCATTCAGTATGAATCCCTGCCGCAGATACTCGAATATCTCCGCCGGGCCGCACCCTTTACCATCAGGGAAGAGAGAATTTCTTTACAACCAGACGGAAGTTTTAAAAAACCAAAATACATAATAGAATACAGGACTAAGAACTAACAATTTCAAAAAAACTAATCAGAGACAGCCTATGAAACAGATGTAATGAGTTAACAAAGCTGGGAGGTATCCCGACACCTTCCCTAAAGATAATGATCCTATTCGTTTTAATAAAAGTAATTATTAATTAAAAATCATGCTAAATTTATGGAAAAATTAAAACCAGCGGACTGGGGGAGTTCAATAAATCCCCTGCTCCTGAAAATTCGAAGAATTATGAAACTGACTCTAATAATTAGTTTAATCAGTATTTATCAGGCTATTGCTTTTCAGACCTACTCTCAGTCAACCAAGCTGTCGATCGAAATGGAAAACAGCAGGGTGAAAGAGGTGCTTGCCAGTATTGAAGACCAAAGTGAATTCTATTTTCTATACAGCAGTAAGCTGGTCGATGTGGAAAAACCGGTAACGGTAAAGGCAAGCAATTCCAGGATCGATGAAATTCTGACATCGCTTTTTAAAGGTTCAGATGTGGAGTACCTGATCATGGACCGGCAGATTATACTCAGCCCAAAGGCTATGTTTAATGAAACGATGGAGATAATTGCCCAGCAGCAAAGGACAATTTCAGGAACAGTAACCGACAGCAGGCAGCAGCCTTTGCCCGGAGTTACGGTCATAGTTAAAGGAACTACTACCGGTACAATTACCAATTTCAACGGCCTCTATTCTATACCGAATGTTCCCGAAACTGCAACCCTGGTGTTTTCTTTCGTGGGGATGAGGATGCAGGAAGTGGCCGTTGGCAACCAGACTTTAATTAATGTTACCCTGGAGGATGAGACTTTTGGGATTGAAGAGGTAGTGGCCATCGGGTATGGTACGGCCCGAAGGAGCGATTTGACAGGCGCGGTAGCGAGCGTACAAGGCGAGAGTTTACAGAAACGATCGACACAACAGCTTTCAACGGCCATGCAGGGTCAGATGGCAGGGGTACAGGTTACCCGTAACTCTGGTGCGCCGGGCGCTTCGGCAACGGTGCGGATACGCGGTATCACTACTTTATCTAACAACGATCCTTTGGTGATTGTTGATGGTGTCCCTTCATCGCTTAACGATGTGATTGCAGCCGATGTGGAAACCATGACTGTACTGAAAGATGCAGCCTCGGCGTCAATTTATGGTTCCCGTGCGGCGGCAGGAGTTATCCTGATCACCACCAAACGCGCCAAAGAGAACCAGTTCATATTTGATTACAACTACCAGTACAGCATGGACCGACCCACAGCAAAGCCTGTGAATGGTGACGTCATTGACTGGATGAATGTGCAAAACGAAGTGAAATGGAATGATGGAGCTTCAAGTCCCTATTCCCAATACTCACAGGAAACCATTAATTCATGGCTCACCAACAATGCCACGGATCCCTGGCATTATCCCAACACTGACTGGGTTGATCTGATACTCAAGAAATCAACATCAAATGAGCAGCATATGCTGAGTGTTTCAGGAGGTACTGAAAAACTGCGGACAAAATCAACCTTTAATTATCAGAAGAGCGATGGCTATTACATCAACAGGTCCTATGAGCGTTATGCCGGTCGTATCAACAACGACTATAAAATCACAGATTGGCTTAACGCGAATTTTGACCTCGACTTCTCAAAATCAACATCAATATCCCCATCACAAGTCAATCCAATTTATACTGCCTACCTGGTAGCGCCCTACTATACACCCAGATGGGAGGACGGTCGCTATGCCGATGCGAAGGACGGGGCCAACGCACTTGCAGCCCTTGATAAGGGTGGTACCAACAATGTTGATTTTTTAAAGTTCGGCGGCAAGGCGCAATTCGACATCACACCATTGAATGGCCTTACCCTGACAGCCATTTTTGCACCCCGGTATTCAATTACAAAAGGGAAAAGGTTCTCTCGCGCTGTGCCTGTCTATTACGAAAACGGTTCAATTACATACGCACAATGGAACAGGACTACCAACTTAGAGGAATCGCGTAACGACAACAACAGCTTTACGACCCAATTTTACGGGAACTATCAAAAAAGATTGGGCGAACATTCCTTCAATGCCATGGCCGGATACGAAGGTTTTGCCTATAAGTGGGAGAACCTGGGGGCTTCGCGCACAAACTATCTTCTTGATACCTATCCCTACCTCAATATCGGACCGGAAGATAATCAATACAATTCAGGAAATGCAGGACACAACGCTTACGAGTCTGTTTTCGGGCGTCTGATGTACTCCTGGAAAAACAAATATATGGTCCAGGGCAATGTACGTACTGACGGCTCATCGCGTTTCTCGGAAAAATACCGTTGGGGTACATTCTTATCCGCATCGGCAGGTTGGGTAATGTCGGAGGAATCGTGGTTCAAGAATAATATTGTTGATTACCTGAAGATACGCGGTTCAATCGGCCAGCTCGGAAACGAGCGTATCGGCTCGGAATTCCCCTATCAGGCGGCCATCAACTTTGGCAATAGTTACATGTACGACAAGGCAACGCAATCTGTGACAGCCGTGCAAAATGCGGCCCAGGTGTATTATGCATTCGAGAATATCACATGGGAAACGACTACAACTTATGGTGGCGGTCTTGATTTGCATCTTTTCGACAGCCGGTTTCGTTTCTCAGGCGATTATTACTATAAAGAGACAAGCGACATGTTGCTTCAACTCGGATTCCCATCCTATGCCGGATTCTCGGCACCCCAGCAAAATGCCGGCGACATGTACACAAAAGGCTGGGATTTGGAATTAGGCTGGTCTGACAAAATAGGTGATTTCTGGTACAACATATCGGCAAACCTGTCTGACTACCGTTCAAAAATGGGTTATCTGGGCGACAAGCGTACCATTAGCGGAAACTATATCATCGAAAAGGGATCATACTACAACGAATGGTTTATGTATAGATCAGCCGGACTGTTCCAGACTACTGCCGACCTCACCGATGAAAACGGGGTTAAGTATCCTACCCTTACGGCAAACGACAAAGCGGGAAATATCAAGTATATTGATACAGACGGCAATGGCAGGATTAATTCGGACGACAAGGTACATCTGGGCAACTCTCTTCCGGAATACCTTTATGGAGGCAATATCGCAATGGGTTGGAAAGGATTTGATTTCAGTCTTTCATTTCAGGGTATAGGCCATCAGCGTGTACTATTCCAATCAGCATGGATCCAGCCTCTGAAAGAACAGTGGGGCGCTGTTCCGGGACTGTTATTGGGCAACTTCTGGAGCCAGCACAATACGGAAGAGCAGAATCTCAAAGCAAAGTATCCGCGTCTGACCTATACCAATACCACCAACACGTATTCCGGATCGGATTACTGGCTCTTCAATGGTGCCTATTTCCGGATGAAGAATATTACTTTGGGCTATACGTTACCTGAAAATTTGGTGAGTAAAGCGAGAATCAAAGATATGCGCTGCTATTTGAGTGTGAATGATCTACCTGCCATCAGTAACTATCCTGAAGGTTGGGACCCCGAAGTTGGCTCATCGTCAGATTTCATATCAACGTCTTTCATCTTTGGTGTTAATGTTAAATTCTAAAAATTCAATTGTATGAAAAAGATATTATTAATTCCCATCATTTTTTTAACGCTCACCTTTCCGGCCTGCGTTGATCTCGATCTTAATCCTTTGTCTGAAGGGTCAAGTGGAAACTGGTATTCGACACAACAGGAGATAGAAATGTCGGTAAACGATTTTTACCGCACTGATTTTTTCCCAATTGAAGACATGCTCTGGGGTGATGATGTAACGGCACGAAATACTACCTCAGTAGTACAGAATGGAACGATGACGGCTGAGCACGGAACAGTGGCCAACCGCTGGCAAAATTACTACAAAGGTATTGCACGTGCCCTTCGCCTGATTAACAATATGGAAAAAGCCCGCGCGCTGGGAGTATCGCAGGCAAATATTACGCAATTTGAGGGGGAGGCCTATTTTTATTTGGGTTATGCCTACGGTATGCTGGCCTTCCACTGGGGCGATGCTATTCTTGACAAGGTAGGCATGACGCTTGACGAGGCATACTCCATTGGACGTTCGCCAAAAGCCGATGTTCTGGCTTATAGTTACCAGTGCCTAGATGAAGCCGCCAAGCGTTTACCCAACAGTTACTCAGGCAAGCAGCGGGCAACGAAAGGCGCTGCCCTGGCGTTCAAGGCACGCATTGCTCTCAGGAATGGTGATTACCAAACAGCCGCAGCAGCTTCAAAAGCTTGTATGGATTTGAATGTCTATAAACTTCATAACAATTACCGTGATTTATTTACCGCTTCGTGGTCGGACGAATGGATATTCTTCTTCCGTGGCGATGTGACCCTGAAAAGGTATTACTGGGCTGCAGGTGACGTAGCCAACAGCATTTCCCGCCTGGCTGGTGGATGGGGTGGCCAGAAGGCTCCCTCTTACGAACTGGTTTGTGCTTATCCTTGTACTGACGGAAAACCCATTGACGAGTCACCACTTTACAACCCAAAGGACTTCTTCGAAAATCGTGACCCTCGTTTGGCTATGACCATAGTACCCTTCGCCACAGCCCACAACAAGAGTGTTCTTGATGGAACGTATAATCCTCAAAATTATGTATGGCTTGGTTTTGAGTATACTCCCGCTCCGAACCGTACTACGGTTTTACGTGCATCCGACGGCGTACAGGTTGGCAATAACGATTCGAAAGCCCGTGCCGAACACGCTTCCTACACCGGTTTACTGTTTAAAAAGTATATTGACAACACCTTCCTCGAGAACGGACGGCAGGGTGCACCCACCACTTACCCCATGCTGCGTTATGGCGATGTGTTGCTGATGTATGCCGAAGCAATGATCGAACTAAACCAATGTACTCAGGAAGTATTAGACCTGACAATCAACAAATTGCGTGAAAGGGCCTATGCCGGCACAGGGATTACTTATCCCAGGGTTTTGGTTGGAACACAAGGTGCAATGCGTACAATTGTCCGTACCGAACGTTTCATTGAGCTTGCCTGGGAAGGCCATCGCTATGCAGATTTGATCCGCTGGAAACTTGCCGAAAAGGTTTACAATCGCCCAAGTTACTTCCTGCGCCGCGCATGGTCGGGTTCTACCTCCTGGAATGGCAACGAGGCTTCCGTATCTGCCGAATACCGGCAATTGATTCAAAACTGGAAAGATGGAAGTTATCCCATTGGCGGTATACCGGATATAGATGAAAACGGTATAGCCGATCTCAGCAGTATGGCTAATGCAGGCTTTATAGTTGTGGCGAGTGAACGGAAGTTCGACGCTACACGTGACTACCTGTGGCCTGTACCTGATTCTGACCGGCTTATTAACGAAAACCTCGATCAGAATCCCAAATGGTAAAAGAGTGAACATCATAAAAAGAGGTTGACTAAAAAGACGCAGTGACGACTTTTTAGTCAGCCTCTTTTTTATTTGATCGAAATCATTCAATCAATAAAATTAATCAAATGAAGAATACGCTATTCGTTATAGTGCTATCCCTTTTGCTAGTATGCTGCACAAATAAGCAATCATCAGCACAGCAACTTCCGATCAGCGGTATCTTCCCGCACCTGGCCATGACTGCTGACCATTATCCCAGAACTGAGGCAGGTACAGGTGCACTTATGCCCTGGGCAAACCGGCTGTGGGTAGTAACCTATGTTGCCCATCTCACCCCAACCGGAAGCGGAACCGGGTTATATGAAATTGACAATAACATGGTGTTGAAAAAACATCCCGCGAGCGTTGTGGGAACTTATGCCAACCGGCTGATCCACACCCAAAGCATGCAATTGAGCATTGGGCCTTACCTCATCGATACGCTTGGAAATGTAAGGCTGATAGAGGAGTTCACCAAACACAGGCTGGCTGCCACCATGAGTCACCTCACCGATCCGGAAAACAAACTCTACTTTCTCGCCATGGAAGGCGAGTTCTTTGAAGTGAACGTGCATACCCTGGAAGTCAAACAGCTTTTCCAACTGATGGATGAATTAAAAGAACCTAAGGGAAGCAAGCCACATTTCAAAAGTGGATTTACGAACCATGGACGGGCTGTTGTTTGCAACAACAGTTACAATGCCAAAGATTTCAATGGGGATTGGAACGCCGGAAGACTCGCCGAATGGGATGGGAAAGGTGAATGGAAAATTATAGACAATACTGCCTATACCGAAGTCTGGAGCGCAGGATCATTTGGACAACCAATGATTGCAACCGGATGGGATAAAATTTCCGTCATAATGCAGGTTTTCGTGAACGGGGAATGGAAACGATACCGCCTCCCCAAAGGAAGCAAAACCTTCGACGAAACCAGTTGCACCGAATGGATGCGCGTGCGTGAAGTGGAAACTGAACGTGCACTGATGGATTGCCATGGGCTTTTTTATGAAATAGGAATGCACACATACGGCAATCAACTCTGGGCAATAAAACCAGTTTCTGCTCACCTGAGGGTAATACCTGACTTTTGCTCATGGCGAGGAATGCTTGTGCTGGGCGGGAACCAGGCCACACCAATGAAGTTTGGGCCACAGGACCGGAATCCTCTGGCCGGACAATCTCAAGCCGGATTATGGTTTGGCAAAACGGACGACCTCTGGAATTTCGGCAAACCAGTCGGCACAGGAGGTGTCTGGTACCAGACCAGTGTCAAAGCCGGCGAACGCTCAGATCCATATCTTATGACCGGTTTCGATAAAAAATCACTGCATCTTTATCACGATGC
>CAYMXK010000083.1:0-14132 GCA_964393915.1 uncultured Prolixibacteraceae bacterium | reverse complement strand
CTATATTCAATTACTTTGTCCATATCTGCACTGCTGAAACTGAAGCTTGTGGAGTAGGGATCGCGCCATACCGCAGCATTTAGGTACAACCTTGCCAAAAGTCCGTAAGCTCCTCCTTGTGTTAACCGCCCCGGACCAACATCATTTTTTAAATCAACAACAACTGCCTCCAACTCACTTTTTATATAATCAATGGCGTCACTACCGCGAAGTATGGTTGAGGCCACTGTGGCATCTTCTTTCTTAAAGGCAATGCCCCAAAGATCGAGAATAAGCATGTTGTAAAAGGCGCGAAGTCCCCTTACCTCTGCGAGGAACGTTTTGGCTTCGCTGTCGGAAGCCGCCAGGGGAGTTATTACGTTTATGGCTGAAATTGTTCTTGATATCGAGGTGGTTAAATTATTCCATACATCCCTTACATTCCTGTGCGAAGGAGTATATGTATGCTGGTGCAATTCAAGATAAATACCATTATCGCCCCAGTCGCGTCCGCCGCGGTAGGGAAGAATGGCCTCATCGGTAGAAATTTGCTGAACGGCAAAGTATTTTGTATGAAGATACAAATCAGGAAGTAAAGCGTAAGCAGGTGCCACACTACTTTTTACCAGGTTGCTTTCCAAAGCACCCCCCGACAATGATTCGTCCAGAATCTGCTCCTCAAGGTCGGTACAGCTCCAGCTGAACAGCAGGGCAAAGGTCAGCAGGCTTAATTTCAATATATTTTTCATATCACTTTTCATCTCATTATAATTTTAATTATTTAAAACGTTACGTTAAGTCCCAGAACAAATGTCCTTGCCCTTGGATAGCCGTCCAGGTCAATACCGAAAGACTGAATGCCTCCGGTGGAGCGGTCCTGGTTCACTTCAGGGTCAAATCCGGAATAATCCGTGATCACAAACAGGTTCTGTCCTGTTAAGGTCAATCGCATATTCTGAATCCAGCCTATTGATGCTGTGTTGAAACTGTAACCCAGGGTAGCGTTATTCAGGCGAAGGAACGACCCATCCTCCAGGTAGCGGGTCGAAACTGATGAGGAGTTGATAATGCTTTCCTGCGGAAATTCAATTGCCTTTACCGTAGTATTGAGAGAGTTGGCCAATTTTGCCTTGTAAAACTTGTTCATGGCCGTATTGTTGTACACCATGTTGCCCGATACGCCGTTGAAATTAAGGGCAAGGTCGAAGTTTTTGTAATTCATGTTTACATAGAAATTGTACAACAAGTCTGGCAAGGCACTGCCAACAACCATACGTCCCGCATCCGGTGATTCTTCGAAAATTGAAAGGCCGTCAGCTCCGATGCCAAGGAACTTTTGCACATAAAACGTCCCAATAGGATACCCGTTAATCATACCGTTAATCGTGGCCCCTGAAAGTCCGGAGCCCGAAGCCGAACCGGTAGCCAGAATAGTAAAAGGAGAGTCTTCAACCACGTTGTCGAGGAAGGTGACATTACCCCCGACAGAGTAGGAAAATCCTTCTGCTTTCCTGTATTGGTAATCCAGCGCAAGTTCAAGCCCCTTGTTGGTGATTTCCATGTCCTTAACGTTGGTCCAGTAGGTGGTGGCAGGCTGTATCGGGTCGGCAGGGACCACCTGCAACAGAATGTTGTTGGAGACCTTATTGAAGTAGTCAACCGTTCCGGAGAGCGCTCCGCCGAACAATCCGAAATCAAGCCCTATGTTTGTCTGGGTTGAAACTTCCCACTGAATGTTGGGATTGGCCAGACGTACAAACGTGGTTCCCGCAGGATATACCCCTGAATTATCGAGAGGATAGCTGTTGGTCCCTGAAACATTGGTTCTGTACAATGGTTGGGTAATTTTCGGTGGTATTTCCTGGTTACCGGTCTTCCCCCATCCTGCTCTGAGCTTCAGGTTGCTGATCAGTGAGGAAGCCATAAATGCTTCATCAGAAATCCTCCAACCGGCTGCAAAAGATGGGAATGTTCCATATTTGTTGTTCGCTCCAAATTTGGAGGAACCATCGGCCCTCACAGTAGCTGTTACCATGTATTTGCCTTTATAGCTGTAATTAATCCTTCCGTAGTAGGATTGCAGTTCATTTATCTGTGCCCATCCCTGAGGGGGGTTGTCAACCAGAGTCAGTTTCTGGCCAAGGCCGGGATTGTAGCGGGGCTCGATACCACTGTCGGCGAACCTGTCGATACTCCAGCTTCTCCAGCGGTCATAAGTCTTCTGGAATGAATGTCCGCCAAGAAGGGTCACATTGTGGTCATCTATATTATACGTATAGGTTAAATAGTTCTCTATCAAGGTATTAGTTCCATTGCTGAAATTTTGCTGCAGCCGGCCCTCTTCAAAGGGATCTGCATTGGGCATCCGCTGATTATCTGACTCACTTGACCTGTTCTCATAGCCAAAATTGAGTTTGTACACAAGTCCCTTAATGATTTCAAATGATGGTGCGATATTGAAGATCATCCTGCGGTTCTCTCCGAAATCTTTGAACAATTCAGCACCTATAAGCGGGTTGGTCAGATCGGGGTATTTCACGGGGTCACCATTCGCATCACGCGCCGGATAAGTAGGATTGAAATCCAGCATCTCGGAAACCAGCGTTCCCATGTGTGCATTGTCACTTTTTTCAATGGAGGAACTAAGGTTAAAATCGATGTTTAGCCTTTTGTCCATAAGTGACTGAGTGGCACTAACCCTGCCGCTGTATCTTTTAAACCCGGTGTTAATTACAATACCTTCCTGATCCAGATACCCTATCGAGGCACGGTAGGTAAGTTTATCCGTACCCCCGTGCAGGACCAGGTTCTGATCGTAGGTGATTGCAGTTCTGGTCAGTTCGTCCTGCCAGACGGTATTTCCACCTCTGTCTTCCAGTTTTCCCCCAATTTCGACAACTCTTTTACGGAATTCATCAGCGGAGAACACATCAATTTTCTTAGACAACTGCGATACCCCATAGTTCGAGGTTACGGTAACCTGTGAAACGCCGGCTTTTCCCTTTTTGGTGGTGATGAGGATTACGCCGTTGGCTCCCCTTGCCCCGTATATGGCTGTGGCCGAAGCATCTTTCAAAACATCTATGGTCTCGATGTCTTCAGGATTCAGAAAATTCAGCTGACTTGTGCCCGAGCCTGTTCCGTCCAGTCCTATGGGGAAACCATCGACAACAAACAATGGCCCGGTGCCCTGCCTGATACTACCCTGTCCGCGGATGGTAATTCTTTGTCCGCTACCCGGGGCACCACTCGATTGGGCTACTTCCACCCCTGACACTTTGCCCTGCAGCAACTGACCGGGAGAGTTTAAAATCCCTTTGTTGAAATTGAGGCTCTGCACCGAGCCTACCGAACCGGTAATATCTCTCTTCTGCTGACTGCCATATCCGACCGCAACCACCTCCGAAAGACCAATCGACTCTTCCAGCATGGTGATGTTAAATTGCGCCCGGCCTTCAATAACAACTTCCTGGGTTCTCATTCCCACGAAAGAAAATACCAAAACCTGGGCATCGGCGGGAATGTCGAGCTGAAACTCCCCGTTTATGCCAGTGGTTATTCCCACAGCAGTACCCTTAACGACAACTGACGCACCTGGAATGGGTTGTCCGTCAGGACCTGCCACCCTGCCTGAAATCTGTCTTCTTTGCTGAACAGAGCTTGCGCCATTTTGGCCTGATACATTCTCTGGTACTGGCTGGTAGGAATCAGCCAAAGCACCGGTAATAGCTATCAATGAAATTAAAACAGTTAATTTCATTTTTTGGAAAAGCAAATAATTACTTTTCCAAAGTGAAGGACTTCTCTTTTTCATTTTGTTCATAGATTTATTAATTATGTTAACTTGTAATTTATTTATCATCGTATACCACAATCACTTATGTGTTACACGAAATCAACAGCTTTTTTTTAAAGCCGTTTCTGTTTTGTTAAATCGCTGTAAATCTTATTTGTTTCATACTCAGTTCATTTTATTATTAATAAATAGATATTTATATCTCTTAAATTGCTGATTTATATGATGCATTAAATCGTCATTATCAAAAACTTATTCCGGTTTTCCTGCTTCAGTTAAATCCCTCATTAAAAATTCGTTCAACTCCTTTAACTCATCCACCCCAATAAGGCCAACCCCGGCATTTTTCAGCTCTTTCCAAACAGCCTGCCGCTGGTGAGCTGTCCGGTTGGGAGTATTCCAAAACCGCAGGATATACCCTTTGCTGCTGGCCAAATCAGCAAAAAGCTGCAACTGGCCTCTTTCCTGTTCCGGCATTTCGCCAATTCCGTCCCATGTAAAATGCTTTGTCCAGTTATCACTGACCATTGGCATCAATTCCGGGGAAATCCCTGAATTGAGATTTTCCAAACGACCATCGAAGCCAGCCCATCGCGTGGATTGCGACTGCATATATTCAACCGGCCGGTTTCCGCTAACCACCACCATTATGCTGCGTTGTATCTTTTTTCCATCCTCAAAAGAAGTCACAAGGGTTTTATATTCTGTTAAGATTTGATGAAGTAATTGATACGTTTTTATTGCATCATCTTTAATATCGATAAGCAGAATGATCTCTTCACCATTTCCATAAACCGACCCGTTCCCGGCTGCAATCCTCGCTTTTAGCGGCTCCAGATATAGCTGCCGAAGGGTTCTTCCCGTTTGGACCTTATCAAAATCATGTGCAACAAAGAGCGAATCCCCGATAGAAAACACATCAGCCTCAATACTCTTGAAATTGCAGTCCAATGCATCAAAAAGCGGTCTTTCGTGCTCGTAATCGTTGTGGGAATGGGCTGGCAAAACCAGCACACTTTCTTTGTTTTGCTGACGGCATCCGCTCCAAACTAAAACTGCGAAAGAAAAAACAATGAGTATTCTGCTCTTCATCCTAATCAGTATAATCAGGTTAATATCTCACTAACAGAAACAGTGCGCCCCTCCTCCACCGATTTCTTTGCAGCCAGAGCAATGGCCATGGACAGCAATCCATCCTTCCCGTCGACGGGCATGTCGCCGCCGGAAACCAATGCATCGATAAATTCCCTTATCTCCTGGTTGTAGGAAGCATCATACCGCTCGAGGAAAAAGTGCAGCGGCAGATCACCTGATATGCCCTTGTCAGTATAAAGCTTGTGGTTATTGGGATAGTTATTTTCAGCCTGTGCCATTCCCTTGCTCCCAAAAACTTCGAGGCGTTGGTCGTAGCCATAAACCGCCTTGCGGCAATTGTCAATAACTGCCATTGTGTTATCCTCGAACGTCAGCGTTATTATCGCTGTGTCGATATCACCTGCTTCGCCAATTTCAGGATCTACCAGCACAGCGCCCTTTGCGAACACCTCTTTCACCTGTTTTCCTGAAATGTAACGTACCATGTCAAAGTCGTGTATGGTCATATCGAGGAACATCCCGCCGGAAACTTTGATGTATGAAACAGGCGGCGGCCCGGGATCCCGACTGGTAATTTTTATGATTTGCGGGTCTCCGATCGCTTCATTCAATACGAGCTGCCTGATTTTTTTGAATTCAGGGTCGAACCGGCGATTGAACCCAAGCATGAGTTTCACACCACATTCGTCAACAATCGACAGAACCTCCTTTACCCTGTCTATGGAAAGATCGAGTGGCTTTTCGCAGAAAATATGTTTGCCTGCTTTTGCGGCTTTCACCACAAAATCGGCGTGCGTATCGGTTGGCGAACAAATCGCAACCGCATCCAGTCCAGGCACCGCAAGCAATTCATCAAAATTCTGAACAAAAACCGGAACATTAAATTCATCGGCGATGGCTTTCGATTCCTCTAAAACATCCATGACGGCCACCACCTTGATCTCAGGAAAATTGCGGCTCAAATTTTTAAGGTGAATTTTTCCAATGCGGCCCAGGCCGGCTACTGCAACATTTATTTTTTCCATTTTTGATTATATTTTATTCGGTTAAAGGCCTAAAGATTCTATGTATTTCCGGTTATGGGCGGCACATTTTTTGGGTGAACCCATTCCGGGAAGCACATCCTGCTCAACCACTATCCAGCCCTCATATCCATTGTTGGTCAGGATTTTAACAACCGACTCAAAATCAACGTTTCCATTTCCAAGCTCACAGAATACGCCTTCTTCCACTGATTTGAAATAATCATATTTATGGATACGCGCAGCCTCTCCTACTTTCGGATCGAAATCTTTAAAATGAACATGCCAGATGCGGTGATAATATTCATTCAGGGCATCCACGGGATTGCCGCCACCAAAGGCGTAATGGCCCGTATCCAGGCACAGGCCAAGCAGTTCAGGATCGGTAAGTTCCATCAGTTTAGCCACTTCCTGAGGAGTTTCCACATAGCCGGCGCAATGGTGATGAAAAACAGTTCGCATTCCGTAGGCATCTTTTACTGCACTGGCTACCTTTTCAGCACCGGATGCAAATGTTTTCCACTGGCTTTCCGTCAAACCCATTGCAGGTGTTATTTTCCCGGCATTTTTCGTACGCTCTTCCACCGAGCCGTTCTCATCGGCCAGAACAATAAAGGCATTTTTATACCCTGCGTCGAACATCAACCCTGCTGTTTTCAACGCCAGCTCAACCCCTCGGTCGTGGGCCTGTTCATTTGCCAGCGCCACCGGGACGAAAGCTCCGAGAAGCTGAAGTTTTTTATCCTCCAGTACCTCTCTGAGTTCTTCCGGAGCGGAAGGCATAAAACCCCAGTCGCCCAGTTCAGTCCCGGCATAACCGGTTTCAACCATTTCAGAAAGCACCTGCTGGTAACCCAGCGACTTTCCTTCAAGATCAAATTCGAGTGCTCCCCATGAACAGGGTGCGTTAGCTATTTTTATCATTGTCAACTTAAGGTTTAAAACGTTGTTTTCATTATAATGAATTACTTAGCTATCTATTGATTATGAATCGGTTAGAACTTACGGGTCCATTCTTTGGGCCAGCGCTCGATTACCACTTTGGTTTGCGTGAAAAATTCAACGGAGTGTCTTCCCTGTCCGTGCAGATCACCGAAAAAGCTGTTGTTCCAGCCACTGAAGGGGAATTGTGCCATCGGGGCAGCCACACCAATATTGATCCCGATGTTACCGGCATTTGCCTGGTTCCTGAAGGTGCGGGCATTAAGGCCACTTGAGGTAAACAGACAGGCCATGTTTCCGTAATTGTTGCTGTTCACAAAGTCGATAGCCTGATCGATCGTCTGCATGTGAATCAAACTCATCACCGGCCCGAAAATTTCGGTTTTAATCAATTCGCCATCCAATGCTACATTTTCGAGAATGGTGGGTTTGATAAAGTTCCCTGATTCGTAACCGCTGATTTTGGCGTTTCGTCCGTCCAGCACAAGATTTGCCCCTTCGCTGACGCCTTTTGCGATGAGGTTCTCCACCCGGGCTTTGCTTTCAGGTGTAATCACCGGACCCATTTCAATACCCTCATCGAGTCCGAAACCGGTGGTTTTGGTTTTTGCCGCCTCAACAAGAGCCTCCCTGATAGTACCACTTGTATCGCCAACGGTAATAATATTGGAAGCGGCCAGGCATCGTTGCCCGGCACACCCATAGACACTGTCGGCCACAATTCTTGCAGCCATTTCAATATCTGCGTCGGGCATAACAATAACCGGATTTTTGGCACCGCCCTGCGCCTGAACACGTTTGCCGTTGGCAGCGCCACGCTGGTAAATGTATCGGGCCACGTTGGTCGACCCAACAAAGCTTATCGCTTTAACATCCGGATGATCCAATAAACCATCGACGCTCGGCTTACCCCCGTGCACCAGGTTTACCAGCCCTTTTGGAAGGTCAAGCCGGTCTATCAGCTCAAATACCTTCATCATGGTCAATGGCACTTTCTCCGAAGGCTTTAATACCACACTGTTTCCGCAGGCAATGGCGTAGGGTAAAAACCAGAACGGAATCATCCCCGGAAAGTTAAAGGGTGAAATTACCGCACAAACCCCTATGGCCTGTCTGATCATAAATTCATCGATACCAGGGGCTATGTTTTCCGAAAATTCACTTTGAATTAAAACAGGTGTGGCACAGGCTGTTTCCACGTTTTCTATGGCACGCTGCATTTCCGCTTTCGATTCAATAAAATTCTTGCCGCATTCGAGGGTTATAAGCCGCGCAATTTCATCAACGTTCTCCTCCAGCAACTGCTTCAATCTGTAAAGTGGCTGTACGCGCTTCATAACCGGTGTGTTGCGCCACTCTTTCAGAGCCTCAGCTGCAGCCGCAACAGCCGCATTAATATCAGCTACGGTGTTTTCACCGAAGGGAACCTTGGCCAGAATCTCCTGGTTAGCCGGATTAACCACATCAACTGTCTGAAGCTCTTTGCTTTCTGTCCAACTTCCGTTGATATAATTTTTTAAAATATTCATATTAACGATTTTATATGTTAAATTTTAATTTGCGTTTTTAATAATGGCCCAGAACGATATAAATAAAAATGGTGGTGACAACCAAAACTGCCGACAGGTGATAGGCATACTTCCAGCCGTGCATGTCCACTTTCAGTGCATCCGCCTTGTCCGTAAATGTTTTCCGGGGATAATAGTGGGATACCACAAACATGATGATCATATTCAGCACAAACTCAATTCCCCAGATATGTATAAAATGGATGTTTACCTTGAAAACAAAGGTTGCCAATACATAAAATGCCAGTCCGAAAAAGAGGGCGGCCTTCGCTCCTGCTGCCGAAATTTTCTTCAGGAAAAAGCCTGCCAGCATAATCGAAGCGATAGGAATAAAGAAAATGCCGTTGAGCTGCTGCAGAAGTTGATACAGGCCATCGGGTGCATTCGCCACGAGCGGTGCGGCAATTATTGCAAAAATGGCCAATGTGGAGGAAGTTGCCCTGCCAACCCAAACCAGCCTTTTTTCTGTGGCATCCTTATTCAGTAACCGTTTGTACACATCAATGCTGAATATGGTGGCGGCACTGTTAAGTACGCTGTTGAAAGTACTCAAAACGGCCCCCATCACCACTGCCGCAAAGAAACCCACAAAGCTCAGCGGCAATACTTTTTTTATGAGTGCAGGATAAATAAAATCCTGGTTTTCGTAGAGCGAATCACCAAAATAATAAAACCCAATCACTCCGGGAAGTACAATAACCAATGGGATCAATATCTTCAAAACACCGGTAAACAGCAATCCCCGCTGGGCTTCTTTCAGGTTTTTGGCACCCAGTGCCCTCTGAATTATGGTCTGGTTCATTCCCCAGAAATAGAGCTGGTTAATTATTAACCCGGTAAATAATACCCCGAAAGGCATCACCGAATCTTTAGCTCCTACCACATTGAATTTTTCGGGTGCATGGTGGTACACTTTTGAAAGTCCGTCGAGAATACTGCCACCACCTATGCTGTACAAGGCAAGGACAGGAACCAGCAAACCGCCGATTAACAGACCGTAACCATTTATCGTATCAGATACTGCCACCGCTTTTAATCCGCCAAAAATGGCATACATCGAGCCAATTGCGCCGATTCCAACCACAGTAATCCACAGACCTTCGGATTTCGATACGTTAAGGGTCTCTGAAATATTAAAAATACTTTCCAGGTTGATTGCACCCGTGTACAATACAATTGGCAATAAGGTAACCACGAAAGAAACAACCAGGAAGAGGGCAATGAAACTTCGTGTGGTTCCGTCGAATCGCTTTTCCAGGTACTCAGGAATGGTAGTAAGCCCCATCCTGAGGTATTTGGGTATGAAATAGAGTGCAGCAACCACCAGGGCCAAAGCAGAGGTCACCTCCCACGCGATAATGATAAACCCGTTTTTATAAGAAGAGCCGTTCATTCCAATCAGATGCTCAGTGGAAATGTTGGTGAGCAGCATGGAGCCTGCGATTACCACTCCGGTAAGGCTGCGCCCTCCAAGGAAATAGTCGTCGGAGGAGTTCATTTTGTCCTTTCTAAGCCTGTACCAGGAGTAAAAAGCAACAAAAGCGGTAAAGCCGACAAATGTGGTTACTGCCAGCATGGTTTTGAATTTTCAAATATTGATTTAGTCATCCGGATAATATTTTAGCTTTTTATGGTTTCATCCCAATATCCCCCCAAAAGTGACAATTGGATAATATAACTCAATGTCAGAAAAAATACCGCTGTTTTTTCCTCTGCACATCGTAGTTTTCACGAGCTGCCTGAACCGCTTCAGATTCCGACACTTCGGCAATTGGCACATCCCACCAGGCATGGCCGTAACCGGCCATTTTCCTTTCGGGAACGGTTTGAATATAAATTACGGTGGTGCGTTTTTCGTTTTTGGCATTTTTCAGCGCTTCATTGAAAGAGGCAATATCTTTGGCTTTGAAGACTTCCGCCCCCAGACTTCTTGCGTTCATGGCCAGATCGACAGGCAATTGTTCTCCTTCGAGATAACCCGTTTCCTGATTTCTGTAGGAATATTTCGTACCAAAACCTTCACTGCCAATCGATTTTGAAAGTCCGCCAATACTTGCAAACCCGTTGTTATCAATTAAGATTATCGTGATTTTGTACCTTTCCTGCAATGAAGTAATGATTTCTGATGGCATCATTAAATATCCTCCATCACCCAGGATCACATAAATTTCCCGGTCCGGGCAGGCCATTTTTGCCCCCAGTCCGCCCGATATCTCATATCCCATGCACGAATACCCATATTCGAGGTGAAAACCTTTCGAATTTCTTGTGCGCCACAGTTTATGCAAATCGCCCGGTGCGCTGCCCGAAGCGCAGAGAACCACATCTCCGGCATCAGAAAAGGTGTTGACAGCTCCGATCACTTCAGCCTGACTGGGTATTTCGCTGCCTTCAGCCTTGTAGGCCAGCGACACTTTTTCATCCCAGCTCTTGTTGAAGTCAGCCACCCTGTTCCGGTAATCCCCGTCAACCTGGTAGGATTTAAGTTTTTCAGTGAGTTCTTCCAAAATTACTTTTGCATCGCCGGTTAATGCCAGGGCATTGTGTTTGTATGCATCAAATTCAGCAATGTTGATATTGATGAACTTCACATTCCCGTTTTGAAAAGCAGTTTTGGAAGCGGTGGTAAAATCGCTGTAACGGGTGCCAATTCCAATAACCAGGTCTGCCTCAGTGCTGATGGCATTTGCCCCTTCCGTGCCGGTCGCCCCGGTAGCACCCAGGTTATGCGGATCGTCGTAAGGCAGTGAACCCTTCCCGGCAAATGTCTCCCCGACGGGAATGCCGGTCTGATGGACGAAGGTTTTCAGTGCAATTTCCGCCTCGCTGTAGATCACCCCGCCACCGGCAATTATCATCGGTTTTTTTGACGAACGGATCAGGTCTATGGCACGCAAAAGAGCAGAAGAATCAGGCCGCGGACGGGCAATGTGCCACACCCGCTTTTCGAACATTGCCTCCGGAAAATCAAACGCTTCGGCCTGCACATCCTGCGGGATGCAAAGTGTAACAGCCCCTGTGTCGGCGGGCGATGTCAAAACGCGCATAACCTCCGGAAGAGAAGTAATCAGTTGTTCGGGCCGATTGATGCGGTCCCAGTATTTCGAAACAGGTTTAAAGCAATCGTTTACGGAAATGTCCTGCGAGGCGGCCGATTCCAGTTGCTGTAAAACCGGCGCCTGTATGCGTCGGGCAAAAATATCGCCGGGCAAAAGCAGCACCGGGATCCTGTTTATGGTCGCACCGGCAGCGGCGGTGATCATGTTTGTTGCTCCGGGCCCGATCGACGAAGTGCAAACGAACGTGGAGAGCCTGTTTTTCATTTTCGCATAGCCCACGGCTGTATGGACTGCAGCCTGCTCATTCCGTACCAGGAAATACCTGAAATCAGGATTTTGCTGTAAGGCCTGCCCGAAACCAGCCAGGTTACCATGGCCAAAAATCCCAAAACAACCGGCGAAAAACGGCTGCTCAAACACGTCACGCTCACTATACTGGTTTTTCAGAAATTCGATGGTCGCCTGGGCAACGGTCATTCTTTTTGTTTTCATCTCAAAATCCTCCTTTTGATTCAATAAATTCCAGGATTTCCTTTTCATAAGGGTTGAAGTTGGCACAACCCAGCTGGGTTACGACATGCGCACCACAGGCATTTCCCATCCGGCAGCTTTTGTAGAGGTCCCAGCCTTTGAGGAAACCGTAAATAAACCCGGCACCAAAAGCGTCGCCGGCCCCGAGAACATTTACCACTTCCACCGGAAACCCGGGAACTTCCTGAACAGTACCGTCGGGAAGATAAATGGCAGCTCCGCGCGAGCCGGTTTTTACAATCAGTGCGTCGATCCCCAGCTTCAGGATCTGCTGTATTGAAACCTTGATGTCCCCTTTAATTTCGGGTGCCGATATTTGCTGATGACTGATTTTCAGCTGTGATTTATCCGCCAGATTGGCAGCCAGGATCTCCTCTTCTGTGCCCAGCACGATATTGACGTTCCGCATAAAAGCGCGGACGGTAACGCCGAAAGCCCTTATATCGTGCCACTGGTCTGCCCTGAAATCAAGGTCGAGCACAACCGGAACACTGTTTTTGCGGGCTATTTCGGAAGACAGAAATGCGGCACTCCGGGTAGGTTCAATATTTAAAGCAGTTCCGGAAACCTCAAGCAACCCCGACTTTTCGATGCCCGCATTCAGCACCTGGTCTATGTTAATCTGTGAATCAGCGCAATTATCGCGGTAATAAACCAAAGGAAAACGATCGGGGGGTTCAATTCCCAAAATAACCGCTGAACTTCGTGTTCCTTCGATGACGCGCACATTTCCGGTGTGTACATTTTCTTTCTTCAAAAAGTTGAGGATAAAATCCCCCACCTTGTCATTTCCCACACCCGAAAGGAGGGATGATTTTAACCCAAGCCTGCTGCAACCCACCGCAATATTCAAAGGTGATCCTCCCACGAAGGCATGAAATCCCGGAATATCTTCGAAACGGGCTCCCACCTGCTGCGAATAGAGATCGATCGACGATCTTCCGTAAGTAATTACATCGTACAATTTTCCCTGTGCACTCATAAATATCAAGCTTTATTGTTCATGTCAGCAGTTACAACCGGCACTCTCGGGTCACGTCCCTTCCAGGAGTTATAAATCCATTTATGGTCCGGATCGTCCGTGTTCGCGAGCGATTGATCGCTGCCGGTTAAAAAATTGAGGTAATACACATTGTATCCGTGTCCGGCAACTACCGGATGATACCCTTCGGGAACCATAACCACATCGTTGTTGCGGGCCACGGCAATTTCGTCCAGACTCCGGTCGTCGTTATAAATTTGCTGAATGGCAAAACCCTGGGGCTTATCAATTTTATAGAAATAGGTCTCTTCAAGGCAAGCTTCCATCACTTTGCCGTTTTCATCCATTTTCCGGGCATCGTGTTTGTGCGACGGAAAGGAGCTCCAGTTTCCGGAAGGGGTATATACTTCGACGCATACCAGCAGGTGACAATCAAAACCGGGCTGAAGGAGACTGTTTATCTGGCGGGTGGCATTGTCGCCGCCCCTGATTTCAATCGCCGCTTCTTCCGGACGCTTAAAATATGCCGGATGATCCTCGTCTGTTTCACACCAGCCATATGCGATATCAAGGAGATCACTTTCTGCCGTCAATGTAAAATCAGTATTTCTTGGAAGGTACAGCGAATGGGCAATCCCACTGAAAACATCCTTGCGTCCGTTAATGGTTTCCCAGTTGCCTTTATCGGTTTTTACCGAATAATTTCCTCCGAGCAAAATAATTGCATATTCATTTTCACCGGTGTTTCCGCTCCATTGCTCACCACGCTCCATCAGCCGTGCCTGAAAATTAAGAAACTGCCAGCCGGTGTCTTCTCTAAGCACACTTTGATAAATGCCGGATCCCGGTGAGGATTTGGCCAGAAGGTGGTATTTTTTATCTCTTATCACGCTCTTATTTTTTAAATTGTTTGGCTTTACCTGTTGCCTGAAGCAGTTCAAATTTCTGTATCACAAATTCCTCAAAAGCCTTCATATAGGATTTTCCAGGTACAATGGGATCGAAAAGTTCCGGGGAGAGTTTGAAGAATTCACGGTGTACACGTGTCCAAATCAGTCGGGCATCGGTGGCAATGTTTATTTTACATACCCCGAACCCAATTGATTTTACCAGGTCATCGGCTGAGACACCGCGCGCATCGATACCCAGTCGACCGCC
>CAYMXK010000082.1:3277-14488 GCA_964393915.1 uncultured Prolixibacteraceae bacterium | reverse complement strand
CAAAAATCAACCAGTATACCGGAAAATAACCATTGAAGACATAGGTTCTGAGGGAAAGTCACTGGCCAGAATAGACGACATGGTTGTTTTTACAACCTATGCCATTCCTGGTGATGTGGTAGATTTACAGGTGGTTAGAAAGAGAAAAAGATACCTCGAAGCCAAAGTGGTCCATTTCCATCATTTGTCTGAATTACGCACCGAACCTTTTTGCCGGCACTTCGGTGTATGCGGCGGTTGTAAATGGCAAAACATGGGCTATAAAGATCAGCTTCATTACAAACAAAAACAAGTGGAGGACCAGCTCCGGAGAATTGGGAAAATGCCCATTCCGGAGGTTCTTCCCATATTGGGATCAGAAAAGGAGGTTTTCTACCGCAATAAACTGGAGTATACTTTTTCGAATAACCGCTGGCTCTCCCACGAAGAAATGAACAGCGGCGATACAATTGAGAACCGCAACGGACTGGGATTTCATATCCCGGGGCTGTTCGACAAAGTCCTGTCCATTGACCATTGCTGGCTGCAACCGGAACCTTCCAACGCAGTCCGTAATTTTATTTACAGGTATGCAACCGAAAACAACCTGACATTTTTTGATATAAAGAAGCAGGAAGGATTCCTCCGCACATTAATTATCCGTACCTCCACAACTGGTGAGGTCATGCTGATCCTGACATTTTATTACGACGACCCTCAGTTGCGCGCGCAGCTCCTTGAAGCGTTGAGAAAGGAGTTTCCCGGGGTCACATCCCTTATGTATGTGATCAACCCGAAAGGGAACGACACCATCACCGATCAGGAGATAGTGTTATTCTCAGGTAATGGCCATATATGGGAAGAGATGGAAGGCCTTCGTTTTAAAATCGGACCTAAAAGTTTTTATCAGACAAACTCAGTCCAGGCCTATGAACTTTACAAGGTAGCCAGGGAGTTCGCGAGGTTAGATGGCACCGAAACTGTTTATGACCTTTACACGGGTACAGGAACCATTGCTAATTTTGTTGCAAAAGACTGCCAAAAAGTTATTGGCATTGAATATGTTCCTGAAGCCATCGTGGATGCCCGGTTAAACTCTGCCATCAACAACATCAGCAATACTGCTTTTTTTGCCGGAGATATCAGAAATATCCTTAGTCCCGGGTTCATCAGGGAACACGGAAATCCCGATGTGATCATCACCGACCCTCCGCGTGCAGGTATGCATGAAGATGTTGTAAAAGCCATTGTTGAGGCACGGCCTTCCCGTATCGTGTATGTGAGTTGCAATCCGGCCACCCAGGCGAGGGATTTGAATATGATGTCGGAATTCTATTCAGTTGAAATGGTCCAGCCTGTTGATATGTTCCCTCATACCCATCATGTTGAGAATGTTGTGTTGCTCAAGCAAAAAATCGTTTGATTTCAAACCCCGGTTATTTTGAACCGGTAACGCACAAAATTGTTCCTAACCAAAAACTACGTGAATATGTTGACGGTATTATCTCCGGCGAAAACATTGAATTTCGCACCACAGACTTTGACAAAGAAGAAAACGCTCCCGGTTTTCGGAGACGAAACAGAGCATCTGGTAACCATCCTGCGCAACCTGACTGCCACTGACCTTGCCAGACTGATGGACATTTCGCCAAACCTGGCGGCGTTGAACTATGAAAGGTATCAATCCTGGAAAAAATCACCTACCCTGCCAAAACAAGCCATACTTACTTTTGACGGTGATGTATACGATGGACTTAACGCCGCTGAGCTCTCTGAGAAACAATTGGTATCGGCCCAGAAGCGCGTGAGAATCCTGTCGGGCCTTTATGGTGTTCTGAGGCCGCTGGATCTTATCAGGCCTCACAGGCTTGAAATGGGAACCACGCTGGAAGTCAGCGGCCACAAAAACCTTTATGAATTCTGGAAGGATAAAATTGTATTTGAAATTAACAAATCCCTCCATGAAAGCGGCAGCAAAACTCTCGTAAATCTTGCCTCGAAAGAGTATTTCAAAAGTATTGACCTGAAAAAACTCGACGGCAACATAGTAACGGCCGATTTCAAAGACCTGAAAAACGGCACTTATAAAATCATATCTTTTTATGCTAAAAAAGCCCGCGGACTAATGGTCAGGTTTATTCTGGAGAATCGGATTACCCATCCCGGCGACATGAAAGCGTTCGATCTGGACGGTTATCGTTATGCACCTGCGATGAGCAGTAAAGCACATCTCATCTTTGTCCGGGATCATTAAGGTATAATATAATAGCCGCATATTGAACTTGAATATTTCATTCCGGGCCGGAAACAAATCAGATACCCGATGCATTCAAATGCAATATGCGGCTATTTTATAAAATTATCCTAGAATGGCAAATCCCCGGGCTGGTCGTCCATGGGTTCCGGAGGAATATCGTCTGCGGTGTAGGCAGGCGGTGCACCGTTGGAAACCGCCGATGCCCCGGTTTTTGAAATCTTCCAGGCATTCAGGTTATGATAATACTTGCTATTGAATTCCCTTGATTCGACATCAAATGAAACCTCAAGGTCATCACCAGGATCCACGCCGTTGAGCATGGTTACCTTGTCGCCAAATAAAGTAAAACATACCTTTTTGGGGAACTGATCTGCCGTTTCAATAACAAAATCCTGTTTCTTCCAGGCATTACCCGTGCGTGAAACCCCCGTTTCGGGATTCAGAATTTTAGTTAATTTTCCTTTTAAAGTAAGACTCATGATGTTTAAATTCAGGGAGCCTCTTACCGAGACCAGGTTATTTCAGAAATTATATTATTCTCCTGCTACAATTTCGATCAGTTCGACGTCGAAAACAAGCACTGCATTAGGACCTATGTCGCCACCGGCACCTCTGTCACCATAGCCAAGATTTCCCGGTAAATATATCTTCCATTTTGAACCAACAGACATCAGCTGAAGCGCTTCGGTCCAACCTGGAATTACCTGACCAACAGGAAATTCCACAGGCTCACCGCGATCAACCGAGCTGTCGAATACCTTACCATCCATCAGGGTGCCATGATAATGTACTTTTACCACATCTTCAGGACCGGGTTTTGGACCAGTTCCTTCAGTTATTACTTCATACTGGAGTCCGCTTTCCGTCACAGTAATGCCAGTCTTTTCCTTGTTCTTTTCAAGGAAAGCATTTCCCTCTTCAAGGTTTTTCTGAGCAGAACGGGTATTGGCACTTTCAAAAAACCTGCCTACAACTTCATTGGCAGCTTCAGGATCCAGAAGGGTCTCCTCGTCTTTCAGGAATTGAAGAAATGCTTGCGCCATAACTTCCACATTGATGTCCTCACCTCCGGGGAAATTCTCGAGACCCTGCTTGTTTTGCTGTCCTATCAGAACACCTAAAGCATAACTCGTCGAATCGATATCGGTTTTCAGGTCAACTTTTTTACCTGTCATGCCTTGCTGACAACTGGCAACAGAAAATGCAACAATCGTTGCAAATAATAGTAATGATTTGATTTTCATGTTCTTAATAATGTAATGTATTAATAATACGATTTTGAAATTCATCTGACTAAATAAAACAATACCCTTTTTGGTATTTGAAGGTGCGAAGATAAATGATTTTTTGGTATCCCCGAATTATTTTTTAATTCCTCTAAGCATTTCACGCTTGCCGGGCGGACCTGGTAAACGCTCCATGGAAAACCCGGCAGAAGCCATGCGCCGCCTCACTTCTCCTTTGGCCGAATAGGTTACAATCACTCCTCCCAAAGCCATCCAGCCATAGAGCTTCTCAAAAACCTGCCCTGTCCACATTTCGGGTTGCTTATCAGGACCAAAAGCATCAAAATAAACCACATCAGCCTGCATCTCCAGCCCCAGTTCTCTGTCTAACAGGTCTGCCTCTGATTTACACAACCTGAACCGGGGATGAATCTCTGAAACACAATTCCAAACTGCTTTTTCAATTGCTACAGACATTTCCTTTGCAGCACCTCCCAGATAACCGCCATAGTCCAATTCATTAATGGTATCAGGTGATAATGGATATTTCTCCAATGCATGGTAATTGACGTCAATTTTTCGTTCGAGCGCTGCCAATCCGGTAAGCAAGGCATTTAATCCGGTACCGTATCCAATTTCCAGAACATTCAGGGGGTCCTTCTTCTCATGAAACAATAATCCGTTGTTAACGAATACATGCTGCGATTCGGTGAATGCACCGTTTACCGAATGGTATTGCTCATCCATTCCTGCCATGTACAGCGTTTTTGAACCATCTGCTGTAACCATTACTTCGGGTCTTTTTATCATAGAAAAATCAGGAATTAAAAACAAAATTATAATTTTACACGGCATAAAACCGAAGTGGGAATGTTTATTAAGCTTTATAATGAAAATCCGAATCCACGTGATATTTTAAAAGTGGTGGAAGTCTTGCAGCAGGGGGGGATAATTATTTATCCTACCGATACGCTCTATGGAATGGGATGTGATATCACCAATACCAGGGCAGTTGAACAGGTTGCCCGTTTAAAAGGGATAAATATTGAAAAATCAAATTTTTCTTTTATTTGCAGTGACCTTAGCCATTTGTCGGTATATGCCCGCCCTATATCAAACCATGTATTCAAGATCGTCAAAAAAAATATTCCGGGCCCTTTCACATTTATATTTGAGGCAAGCAGCAATGTTCCCAAATATTTTAAGGGCAAAAAGAAGACCGTGGGGATCAGGGTTCCCGACAATAACATTATCCGTGAAATTGTCCGCGAACTGGGTAACCCGATCCTCTCCACTTCCATTCAGGAGGAGGACGAGATGATAGAATACACTACCAATCCTGAATTGATTTACGAAAAATTCAAAGATGTCGCCGACCTGGTCATCGATGGGGGCTATGGGAAACTGACGCCTTCCACTGTCGTCGACTTCACTTCAGGCGAACCTGTCATAATCAGGCAGGGGAAAGGTCGTCTTATTGACTTTTAAAGTTTGAGCCCCGCTGATGAGTCAAAAAATTTATGATGCCACCAAGACACCAAGACACGAAGGATTCACCAAGATTATTCAATTGACATTCAGTTCTTTGTTCAACTTAGTGTCATGTATATTGGTGGCAGAAAAAGGCTTTTCGGATCAGGCACAAGAATGTGTGGAAAAGACTATTGTTTCCAGAAAGAAGGTGAAAATATCACCAATACAGTAAAAAGTTCGAGGCGGCCAAGCAGCATCAGGAATGAAAGGAACCATTTTCCAACAGGATGTACATGCAGGAAAGACTCTGCAGGCCCGACACTACCCAGTCCGGGGCCTATGTTACCCAGGCTTGTGGCAACAGCTCCCATGGCCGTGCTGAAATCAGGTTCAAAAAGGGTAAAAATTATAGTACTTATGAAGAATACAATCATGTAGAACATAAAGAATGCCAGTACGTTGGTCACAATTTTCGAATCTACTGAATGATTGTTGAACCTCACAGGGATAATTGCATTCGGATGTATGATTCTGCGCAGTTCATAGTAGCTGTTTTTCAGGAGGACCACAATACGCATAATTTTTATTCCTCCACCCGTTGAGCCGGCCGAACCTCCAAAAAAGAAAAGCGCAAATATAAGTAGGGTAAGCACCGGCGACCAGGTAAGATAATCGGCTGTTGCATAGCCTGTTGTGGATATTATGGAAACAACCTGAAAAAGGGAATCACGAAATGACTTTTCAACATCAAGGTGGGACGTTATCAGTAATCCACTGAATATCATTATGGTAAATCCAACTATAAAAAGGATATAGTACTTGAATTCCTCGTCGCGGTACAATCTTGAAAAATTGCCCTTCAACACCAGGTAGGAAAGGGAAAAGTTGGTACCGGCCAGAATCATAAAGAAAATGATGACATATTGAATAAAGGGAGAATCCCAATGGGCAATACTGGCCTGTTTGGTAGAGAATCCACCCGTTGCCATGGTAGTCAGCGAATGGCAGATACTATCGAACCACGACATTCCCCCAACCCACAACAACAAAAACTCAAGGGTCGTAAACGCCACGTAAAGTCCCCAGAGAACCCGGGCAGTCTGGTGTATTTTCGGACTGATCTTATCCGGAGTAGGCCCCGGCACCTCAGCAGTAAAAAGCTGCATTCCGCCAATTCCGAAGATGGGCATTACCGATAACGTCAAAACGATAATTCCCATGCCTCCCAACCACTGCGTGAGACTCCTCCAGAAAAGAATGCCATGCGGCATCTCCTCAATATTTTCAAGAATGGAAGAACCGGTGGTTGTAAACCCCGACATGGTTTCAAAAAAAGCATTGGTATAGTCAGGAATCGCCCCACTCAGGATGTAGGGCAAGCTTCCGAAAAAGGAAAAAACGATCCACACCAATGTTACGATCAGGAATCCTTCGCGTTTGGTGATATTTTTGTTGGCATCTGATGTTAAAGCGATGGCAACAAGCCCGGGGAAAATACAAATCAGCAACGAATAAAAAAAAGCCAGTGAATCGCCATCTCCGAACCAGAGAGAAACACCCAGCGCCAACAGCATAGAAAGACCTTCCACCACCAGCAACAAACCCAACACACGAAGAATTATTTTCAGATTCATGCTCAACTGGATTGGAGTGATTTATTTAAAGAATTTTTCAAGTTTTTTTATTCCTGATGGCATGGTGAACACTACGACTTTATCCCCTTCCATAATCTGGGTGCTGCCATCTGCCACATAACCTTGATTATCTCTGACGATCCCGCCAATTTTGGCTTCCGCAGGAAAATCAAGGTCTTTCACCTGCTTTTGCGTAATCCGGGCCCCCGGTTTGGCTACAAACTCAAATACTTCAGCATCAGAGGCGGTCAGGCACTTCACTGTCGAAATCTCCGCATTCAGGGTAAACCGGTAAATATAGCTGGCAGCAATAAGCTTTTTATTGATAATCGCGCCAATATCCATACCCTCTGCGATCCCCATAAAAGCAAAGTTCTCAACCTCAGCTACAGTACGCTTAATTCCGAAAGTCTTTGCCAGGTGACAGGAGAGCATATTAATCTCTGAACTGCCTGTAGTGGCAATTAAAGCATCCATCTTTTCGAGGCCTTCCTCTTTAAGCAGATCCATATTGCGCCCATCACCATTGATTACCAGGACATTCTCAAAACGGTCGGCAATCTGCTCACATCGCTCCTTGTTTCCCTCTATTACTTTGATCCGGTAATGGTCGCCAAGTCTTTCTATGGTTTTTTGTGCAATCCGGCTCCCACCGAGGAACATAATATTTCTAACTTCGAACAGCTCTTTCCCGGCAAGTTCAAAGACCATGTGCTGGGCAGAGCGGTTGGTAACAAAAAAAACAATGTCACCACTTCGTATATAATCTTTCCCCTGAGGAATTATGGTATCCTTATCCCGTTTGATCGCGACTGCAACAATATCCTTTATCCGGAAGGAGAGTTCCTCCATTGTATGATTGACTATTGGTGCATTACTCCTGATCTTGATGGCCAGCAAAACAAGCTTGCCGCCCGAAAACTCGATCATCTGCCTGGTTCCGGTAAGTTTCACCGAAGAAACAATCTCTTTCGCTGCCAGACTTTCAGGATAAATCAACTCATGAATGCCCATGTGGCGAAGCTTTTCACGGTATTGTTCCTGCAGGTACTCCGAGTTATTTATGCGCGCTATGGTGCGGCCTACCCCTAAGTAATTCGCCATGGTACAGGCAAGTACATTTCGTTCCTCTGAGGGAGTGACAGCAATGAACAAATCAGCCTTGTTAAGCCCGGTTTGCTTCAGGTCGGTAAATGAATGCGCCGAACCTGTAATTGTCAGCAGGTCTACGTCACGGCTTATACGCGACAGGTTTTCTGTATTCTCGTCAAGCAATACAATGTCATGATTTTCCCTGCTCAGCATTCTGGCAAGATGGGTTCCCACTTCTCCTGCTCCTGCAATAACTACTTTCATCTTATTAAAATTGCTTACTTATTAAGGTATAAGATGTAACTCGCATGTCCCGATAGCTATCGGGATTAATAATACTTGTTCGTATTAAAATTTTGTCATGCTCGTTTCATAATATCTTATAAAAACAGTAACAAAATAACACATAAAACTGATAACTTGCTAAGAAAAAAGCAAGGTTAACATCTGGGATCGGGCTATTACCCTCCTAAAATCACAAAGACTCTATCAATTAACAATTTACAACTGAACCCTGATTGGTCCGTTTTCGAAAAGGGAATAAAAGCCGGTATTCTCAGGCGTACTTACAGGCAGGTAGGATATTATTTTAGAATTCGTTGCCTGACTTTCATATTGTATTCCTCTGCGAAAGTCAATAATGTAATCCAGCTCGTCAAGAGGTATTTCCAAAGGCAGCAATTCACGCAGACCGATTTTCGTGTTGCCAAAAAAGATGATTCCTCCATGTTTCAGTACCTGTGCATCTTCAAAATCAGAATCATGCGACAAAACCACAGGCGAGTCAAGGCACATCGCATTAATAACATTGTCAGCCGCCCTGTAACCTGACGAATTTTCTATCCATTCCGGAGGCACAAAAAGATAATTCGTCCGGCCATCAATCAGGTGTATAACCGGTTCCTTGTTTTTATATACGATGAACTCCCTGCTGTTTTCCTGGTTAAACCGGAGAACAGCGTTGTTGAGGACAAAACCAATAACCACCCCTGTGAACATAAAGAGAAACAGCTTCCTCCGGGATTCAATAAAAAGAACCAGCAATAAAATGGCTAACAGGGAGGCTAACAGGGAGATGTAATTGAAATGGAATCCTGCATATACTGCGCCAGGCAAAGCTTCAATCGTCTTCAGAAAAACCAGTACCCATGAAACCAGTTTTCCGCTGATCAATGCCAGAAAGGAGGAGATTACAGGAAAAAAGGAGAAAACCAGGATACCTGCTGCCAGAACAATAAATAGAAATGCGGCGGGGATAACCACAAAGTTGCTGATCCAGAACCAAACCGGAAACTGCCTGAAATAGAAGGAGGAAACAGCAAAGGTTCCCATCTGTGCAGCCAGGGAAACGGTGAAAAGGCCCCATAGGTAGGAGGCAATTTTATTCCGGAACTGAAAGAGTGCGGCCATACGTGGCTGGAAGTAGACAATTCCCAGAACCGCCGAGTAAGAGAGCTGAAATCCGACCTCAAACAGTAGAACCGGGTTAAAGCACAGCAAAATGAAGGCGGATGTGGCTAAGGTATTGTAGACATTTACCGGCCTCCGCAATCCTTCTCCAACCTGTATAAGACTGAACATCAGGGCGGCCCGTTGTACCGAAGGAGATAGTCCTGTTAAAAAGGCATAGCCCCATAGAACCAGCACTGCAGCAACAACATATACCCATCTTCCCCACTGGTACCTCTTAAAAAACGAAAATAGCAGCCGGAAAGCCATAAAAACAATGCCCACATGCAATCCGGAAACTGCCAGAACATGCATGGCACCAGAGTTGGCAAAGGTCTGCCGGATTTCAGGGTCAAGAGTTTTCCGGTAGCCTAAAGTTAACGCAGACAAAATAGCCAGCCCGTCACCCGACAGACCGCTCCGCTCATAAACAGCCAACAACTGTTCTCTTGTTTTCTCAGCCAAAACCATTGAGCCTATCCCTGCATCCTGATCTATCCGTTGCCAGTCTCTTTCGGAAAGCATCACCTGCCGGTAGATTTGCCGCCGCTGCATATATCCGCGGTAATCAAAAGCATATGGATTGTCGTCGTTGGTTATCCCGGACGGAGTTGTAAAGAAAATGATTTGCTCTCCAACCGAGGGAAGGGTTAAGCTATCGGACTTTAAAAAATAGACGATGACCTGCTCCTGATGTTCAACAAGGGTGTCTGTCTGTCCGGCTGCAGTTATCATTACTTCTGCCCTCCATGTTTTTGCCCGTTCGCCGGGAGTCTCCAAAAGGGTGGAAACGTAATAATCCGCCCCGGGAAATTCAGGAACTGAGGTGCGCAAGGAATAGGTCGTTGCTCCGGCAAACAGGAAAAAGAGATTAAAAGCCAGTCCTGATAACAGGTTACGTACAAAACCGCCCTTCGAGGCAATTATAGCCGCCACAAGGAACAAAACTATAGTTACCGGAATAAGGAGTCCCGGCGAAATCAAAATTTTGGCATTTGCGAGGGCTATTCCTGTACAAAAAGGTAAAACAGCCCTTAAAAAAGGCGATTTCTGCAAGAATTTCTCGAGCATGATGTATGGGGTGTAACTTAAGGGGGCTAATTTAACAAAAAAAATATTACATCATCGCAGCGGTACCTTAATTTTATAATGTGGCTGTACTTTCCCTTTCGAGATGCTGATAAGTTTACCTTTCAGCAATTTACGTCTTAAGGCCGATAAGTAATCAATAAACAGGATTCCCTCCAGATGATCGTATTCATGCTGAATCACGCGTGCCACAAAGCCATGGAATACCTCATCATATTCCTGGAAATTTTCGTCCTGGTACTTTAATCTGACCGTTTCAGGGCGCAACACATTTTCCCTGATTTCGGGAAGGCTGAGACAGCCCTCTTCCATTACAAATGGATCTCCGCTGCGTTCGAGCAGGACGGGATTGATAAATGTCTTTTTAAAATCTTTCAGTTCCGGCTCCTCTTCGGCACCAGCACCGGCATCGATCACAAACACGCGGATCGGGAGCCCTACCTGAGGAGCGGCAAGTCCAACACCATCGGCATAATACATGGTTTCCCACAAGTTCTCAAGCACTTCGGGAAGATTCGGATAATCGGGACCAATGGGCTCAGCAACTTTCCTGAGCACCGGGTCTCCATAAACTGTTACCGGAAATATCATTTTAAAAATCTTTTTTGTTCAAGCCACGATTGAAGGATAATGGCAGCACTGATGCCATCCACAAGGCCTTTATTCTGCCGGTCGCTCTTTTTTAATCCACCTTCGAGCATTGCCCGGTGGGCAAGCTTTGAAGTAAACCGTTCATCCACCAGCTCAACTTCCATACCGGGAAATTTCCTGGCAAAAGCCTTTATAAACGGATTAATGTATATTAACGCGTCAGATGGCTGATTGTTGAGTTGAACAGGGTAGCCTATTAAAACCTTTTCAACCTTCTCCTTTAGCAAATAGCCTTCAAGGAAACTCCATATCTGTGCCGATGGCACTGTATCAAGCCGCGAGGCAATTATTTGCAAAGGATCAGTAACGGCTAATCCTACTCTTTTTCGACCATAATCGATGGCAAGAATTCTACTCAAAT
>CAYMXK010000082.1:0-3177 GCA_964393915.1 uncultured Prolixibacteraceae bacterium | reverse complement strand
ACGGCTAATCCTACTCTTTTTCGACCATAATCGATGGCAAGAATTCTACTCAAATGTTTTAATCAATCGTTATTATTCTGGCGCAAAAGTACTAAAAATCAATCAAAATGATATCTGCATTTTGGCACAACCTTTGCAAATACCACAACATGTTCAGCCAGTTCATTGGATCCACAACTGGAAATTAATATTTAAAACATTCGAGCCATGAAAACAAATATCTCAAAACTGCTGGTAACCATCCTGTTGATGGGCGCAGTATACGCATCAGCCGGACAACCGGCCCGTGGTTCTAAAAATGATAATCGCGGAAATCAAAAGGAGAAGAAAGAAACCTTCAAGCCGGAGAAAAACAACCACCCCAGCCACAATAAAATGTATAAAGGTGAACAAAGACCGGCTCCGAAGGAACTTAACCAAAGGGATATCAAATACCGCGATGCCAGAAGGGTCGAAACATCAAGGAATTATCACACCCGCGCTTCTACTGACAGGGTTAAAGTTCCGAAACACTTCCACGGCAACAAGCATTATTACTATACCCCGAAATATGGCCACACCCTGAGGTACTTCCATTCCGCTCCGGTTGTATTTAATGCAAAAGGCAGAAAATATTATTTCCACAACGATCATTTCTATCGTTACCATAAGGGAGTGGGCTATGTCTGGATCGATAATCCTTATGGAATGATATTTCCACGGTTGCCGCACGGAGCAGTATTGGTTCATATTAACGGCAGGCCTCACTTCCGCGTCGGGAACCTGCTATTTGTTCATCATCCGGCCGGATTTGAATTGGTAACACTCCCCGCCAGATATCACATGGCCCGTCCGGTAATCCATATTTCGGCCACTTTCTGAAACAACTGTCTGCCAATTGAAAACATTATTAATTGAGACATTATTAATACTAAAAAGAGGCTGCCTCGGTATTGAGACAGCCTCTTTCAAATATTGCAACAGGAGTAACTATATATTCTTCTCCAGCATCAAAGTCACGGTCGGCTGATCACAAACGGACGATGGACCAAAATACTGAATGGGACCCGGATAAACGAAGCAGGTTTCTTCAGCCCATTTCCTGCGGTTGGCGGCAAAGTATTTAAATGGTGCTCCATCCAATTCCACCAAAGCCTTTTGAATAACCGGTTTCATGTGTCCATGGCGGCGCTCCATATTCATCATCATGGTCACCGGAACACCACCTGCAATCCACTCCTCTGCGGGAGCAGTCAGGTTACGGACAGATGCCATATATCCGGTTTTTCCTTGTCCGACAAGCATGGCTGCGGTTACTCCCAGAGAATAGCAGTAGTCGGCATCGAAATTGGACGGTGCGGCACATCGCCCTTCATATCCGAAGAAGTGGTATTGGGTGCCGAATTTACCTTTAAATTTTCCATCCTTCTTCATCTCCTTCAGACGTTTCTTTACCATCTCGCCTAAAAGTGATTCGGTCTGGATCAGTGAAACCTGCACATTCCCGTGCGGATCCCGGTCTGCAGTAAGCTGTTTGGCAATGCCGGGAGGCAAAAAGAGGAACAACAGGGAAGATTCAGGCGTCAGCCTCTCTGCAACGTATTCCCTGCGGACATTATCCTCGGCAATTGCCTTGAATTCCATTTCTGTTTCCGAACCCTCAGCCAGTAGATCATTCAGCTCATTAATGAGTGTTTTCATTTCAGGAATAAATTCAATCAATCCTTCAGGGATCAGAGCCACCCCAAAGTTTTCGCCCTTCGAAGCGCGCAATGCCACAATATCTGCCATATTATCGACAATTTCGTGCAAAGTCTGCTTTTTCTCGGCAACTTCTTCAGAAATCAGGCAAATGTTGGGTTGTGTCTTCAAGGCACATTCAAGACCTATATGGGAAGCCGAACGGCCCATCAGTTTAATGAAATGCCAGTATTTTTTAGCAGAATTGGAGTCCCGTTCAATATTTCCAATCAATTCTGAATAGACTTTAGTGGCTGTATCAAAACCGAAAGAGGTTTCAATCATCTCATTTTTAAGGTCGCCATCGATTGTTTTCGGACAACCGATTACCTGTACACCAGCGTTCTTCTCCTTATAATATTCGGCAAGCACACAGGCATTTGTATTGCTGTCGTCACCTCCGATAATAACGAGTGCTTTGATATTAAGCTCTTTAAGTATCTCCAGTCCTTTGTCGAAATGTTCGGCATCTTCCAGTTTGGTTCGCCCCGAACCGATTATATCGAAACCACCGGTATTCCTGTAAGCTTCAAGATATCCGGCAGTGATTTCCATGTATTTGTGGTCTACAAGTCCGCCGGGACCCCCCAGAAAACCATACAATTTACCCTCCGGATTTAACCTTTTCACACCATCAAAAATCCCTGCAATCACGTTGTGACCACCAGGTGCCTGCCCTCCTGAAAGGATAACTCCCACATTAACAGGTTGTGCATATTCAGTTTCGGCACCTTCTGCGAAGGTGATCAGCGGCATTCCGTAGGTATTCGGAAACAGACCTGCGATATCCTCCTGATCGGCTATCGACTGGGTAGCTTCACCTAAAACAACTTTAACTGCTCCCTTCAAAGATTTGGGAAGCTTGGGCTGGTATTTCGCCCTTTCCTGCTGTAATGGACTGATGATCATATTCTTTCTTTTTTGGTTTTCTATTAAGAACTGCGAAGTTATTGCAAAAAACAGGGGAATTTCCTGTCAGTAGTTTCTGTCCGGGTTATTTAAAGTAAAGTTAAACCACGCAGCATTATTTGACTGGAAATATATTTTTCCGGGCGAGAAAATCCATCAGAACATCCACATTGGCAGAATTATGCTGGGGATTGAATACAAATCCTGCATTTTGAGGTTGCTCGAATGGCAGGTCGATACCCGGAAGATAAGTCACCAGCCCCTGGTCGGCCTTGTCGTACAACTCAGGTTTGTTCCTGCGGCAGTAATCGAGGCCTGCGTTCATATACACCAGGTGAAAGCGCTCCTCACCGATGATTTCCGAAACCTGCTTTCTGATGCTGTCATTGGGCGAGATAAAGGAACATACCGTTATTATTCCCTGGTCGTTCAGCAAACGGCACACATGCGCCACGCGCCGGATATGCTCTGCCCTGTCGGTGGGAGAAAAATCGAGCTCGCGGTTCAGCCCCGACCGTACGGAACTGCCATCAAGGCTGATCATGGTGG
>CAYMXK010000081.1:2144-14497 GCA_964393915.1 uncultured Prolixibacteraceae bacterium | reverse complement strand
ACTAAAGAATAGGGCGATTATTGGTTCCAGGCCCTTGGATTTACCGGAGGCGCAAGTTTTGAGCTAAGTTCTTTTTCCATTCCGGATATTTTTTCAATACCCTCTCGGGAGCAGTTGTAAACCAGCTATATCCATTCCGGCGTTCGTGACCTATTTCTGCAATTGTTTCTTTCTTGATCCCGTCGCGATCACAGAAATACGGTTTCTCTGTTTCCAGATCGTAGAAACGCGCCCAGAGTGCTGGAGCTGATTTATCTTTTACGACTTCCCGATCTTTTAAACCGTCATTGTTTACAAATGAATTTAATCTGATTCCTTCAATTTTATGGGTTTCGAACCATTTAACTGCACCTTCAACAGAAGCAATTATTTCTTTGGAAGGATAATTTAATTCCATTAACAATAACACTATACCAACAGATTCGGCTCCACTGAAAGAAGCCAGTTCGTAACTTCTGGCTTTGGCAGGAGCAAGGGTAACTTCATCGTGTTGAGCACACCAAACCGTTGGTTTTCCATTCACCACAATTTGCGTTTTCAGGATACATGCAACACCTTTATCGAATGCCTTTTGTGCTTTTACTTTTACATCTTTTTTCAAATCCAGTGCTGAAAACGCGTTATCATCCGAATAAATTTCTTTCAGAAACTGCATCGTATTCACCATGGCATTGTCATTATAGGTAATGTGACCTGAATAAGATGCAGAGCCTTTTCGAACAGGAAAAAACTGTGGCCATCCACCATTCTCGTATTGTGAAATGAAAATGTAATTGAGACCTTTCTCAAAAGCTTGTTTATAGCGTTCTTCCTTAGTTTGGGAATACATATTTGCAAGAAACTTAAGTTCTGTTATAGTTGAACCATTGTCGAATGTTGCACCAATTTCTTTTTTGTCCATAAGGTATTGTTTCTTTTCCGATTCGGTAAGCGCGTGATGATAGGGTTTGTTTTTCTCCCAGCCGCCAATCTCCTTCTGAGCAATTAATACATTTTCGGCAACCGCTTTTGCTTCGGCTGAACCATACCATTCAGCAGGCATCCTGGTTGCTACTACATGCCAGCTTTTGGAACTTAAGTCGGACAGTTTTTCTTGTGCAAAAGTAAAAGCTGTTGTTAATATCCATGCAAGAATTGAAATGAGGATTCCTGTTTTCATAGTTTATTTTTTATCTATTTCACATTAACAATAATCCTTTTATAGCGCGTCAGACGGGGAGAGCCATGGTCTGTGACAGCCAGAATAACATGAATTGTTCCCATGCCGGGGGACATTACCCGTGATGTTGGAACCGTAAACCATGCCTTTTGCTGATCAAAATTTTTAATTTCAATGGGTTGGCCGCTTCGTGCATTTGATACTGCAAAAGTTCCGGCTTCGCTGTAGCAGAACCAATGAAACGAAAGTGCATCTCCATCGGGATCGGTTGAACCAACTGCACTTAATTCAATCCGGTCGCCTTTTTTTGCTTCCAGGTATTGGCCCTGTCCGGTTTTTACAACCGGAGGATGGTTTGCTTTTTCAACCGGCTGGATAGTCCAGTCCATTCTGGCTGCAAAATCGTTTTGATAAGCTTCCCGCCACCGCCAGATGGTTTCGTGATTGCCATCGTGCCAGCGGCCGTCAATACCAAACACCTCGTCGTCGGCATCCGACCAAAACGGCCTTGTTTCAGCATACAAATGCCATTTCTGCATACGCGGAGTATAAAATTCGTAACGACCGCCCCATCCGCCCCAATCAGGATGTTCCGGGTCACTAAGTCCATTGTTTATAAGGTTCAGAAATGATGGAGTATCGCCTTCCATGAGGAACTCCCAGTGGGGATATTCCTTCCCGAGCGGGCCTTTTTTACGTATGTTCTGGTCGAGCCATTCGTTGGTTACCAGCGAAAAATCGGCGCCATCGCAACGGGCATGAAAATAATCACCGCTGATGCCGCTCCATGTGGCGTGATGGTAGGCTCCGCCTGCATTAAATCCCGGACTGACGATGTAAAACAGGTCGGGAAATTCTTTTCGCATCCACGGGCCACTGTCGTCCTGGTCGGAAATGGTATATACCCGAAGTTTGGAAACAAACCATGCCAGTTCTTCTTTTGAACGCGTTTCCCGAACTTTCCAAAGGGCTTGCGCCAAAACGTTGGGCCCGCCCCAAACCGAAACCCATATTGGGCGGGTATCATTTTTATCGACCGCTTTAATCAGCAATTCAGACGCCGGTGAATCTTTTCCCTCGCCTACTGCCAGCATTCCATATTCCGGGAGTCCTTCAGTAATCAAAGAATGTAAGAATTCTCCGGTCGGGAAACCGGTTTCATGTTTTTCCAGATTATCACGAACCTTACTGTAGGCCTCAACAATCTCGCGTATCCGGTAAGTTGCAACCTTTTTCTGCTGATGGATGGACGTTGTGGCTGCCAGCCCTTCCACATCAAATTGATTGGCATACACCAGAAAACGCACCATAGACATGGCATCGTCAGGCTCATTTTCTATGTCGGTAAGAACAAAAACACGAGGTTTTTCTTTTGCAGCCGCAGCCAGACAAAACATTGAGATTATTACAATAAGAACATTTCTTAACAGGTAATTATTCAAGATGATCATATGAATTGATTTATTGTTTGCAGAAATCTTTAAGAGTAAATATTATGTTATCAACCTTTGTGACAATATACCGTGAAGTTACTAAATCCCTTTAAAAGTTCAAGTGGACTATACCGAAATATATTACCGAATGTGATTTCTTGATTGTGAAGTTTTTCTTTAACCTTAAACTGTTTAAAAAAGTTCGAATATTGTTAATACGGTTACCAATGCGCTGTTTCGGGAGTTCCGGAGCAAAGCGGAACTTATATTTTAAATTCGTATTGTTTAGTAATGAAACTTAGGTGAAAGGATGACCTGATTTGTCACCCGCATGAGCCGGCTGATCCCCTCCAGATAAGCTGTATGGGGATAAAGATCTTCGTCGTACCATAACGACGCAAAATATAATCCGACGGGAGAAGCAACCAGTCCGCGCCCGGAATATTGCCGGTCGAGCCACCTCACAGCCCTGGTACAGGAAGCAAGATCATCTTTCCCGGCAAGGGCGCCCAGGGCGAGTGCGGTTTCCTCCAGGGTTCCCGGAACTCCTGCATCACCACCCCAACTGCCATCCGGATTCTGAACCTTCCGCAGATAGGATCTCCCTCTCTCCGTGACTTCGGCAATCCTTATTTTAACCGCATCAGACAAAACCGGCAGACCGGCCATATCATTCAGATAAGTCAGGACCCTCGCTGTACCATAAACCGGATTCAGGTGACCTGTAGCCTGCTGGTTGCCAAACCAAAGGGGCAGCAATGCGCCATCAGATCTTTGGTTCTTTTGCAGATAAGAAATTCCCTGGCGGATGGCGTTCCGGATCTTCTTTGTCCGGGATAGCCCCAGGCTGGATGGGTAATTCTCAAGGGCAAGCGACAAAGCCAGCACGCCATGGCCGGTCAGATCGGCACAGCTCTGGTCGAACGGGAGCTTTCCCCATCCCCTGACAAATGTCGGGAAACCACCATCGCTGTTCCGGAGATTGAGCAACCAGTCGCAACCCGCCACAACGGCGTTTTTCACCTTTTCGGGCTGATGCCGGTTCAGGAGAAGGAGTGCGATGATCGCCCCGGGCGTGTCGTCGCCGTCGGGTACCGATCCTGCGTGGTGGGTCCAGCCCCAACCTCCCGGCATCGCCCCGTTAAAAGGATGTACAGATGTATACTGTAGCCGGAGGATATGATCGGTGAGCCTTTCCCGGTCCAGGGCACTTAACGGCAATCCATCATCTGCAATTCCATTATCCAAAATGCTACCGGTGTAATCTTTCGTATCTGTGATTCCACAATCCTTTAGGCTACCGGCGTAATCCTTCGCATTTGTGATTTCTGCATCCTGCAGGCTTGCGACGTGATCCTTAGTGTCTGCGAGTCCTGTTTCCTTCAGTCCCCCGACACGATCCTTCGCGTCTGTGATTTCTGCATCCTGCCAGCTTCTGGTGTGATCCTTTGTGTCTGTAATTTCTGCATCCTTCAGGCTAACGGCGTAATCCTTCGTATCCGCAATTCCATCATCCTGCACGCTTTTGGCACGATCTATCGTGTATGCGATTCCTGCATCCTGCAAGCTTTCGGCGTAATTACCTGCATTTGTCTGGACCGAAACGCTCAGAACAGGATAATGTAATGCCTTCACCGACAAGGTAGTGACCCACGTGGAAAGATCAATGTCGATGGGCCAGCTCCCATCTTCACGCTGTGTCCTCTTCAGAAAACCGATTCCTTTTTCAACCACATTCAGATCCCTGTGCCCGGAGGCGATCAGGCACATACTCACGAATGCGGTGAGCGGGATCGCTTCCAGGAAACCCCCGCTTTCAGGCATCAATGTTTGCAGTAGCCGCAGTGACGGGGCAATGGCTCTCCTCCTGAGCCTTGTAACCAGGGGATTCCTCTTCTGTTTATGGTGGAAAATCGCAATCCCGACAGCGATCAGCGCGGGAATGGCATAACTCACCACACTCAGCTTAAGAACACGGTAAAACGACCTGGGCAGGAGCGCCAGTTCAAATGGTAACCGGGGAATTTTCCGGAATGCATCTCCGGAAGGAATCCCGCACAAAGCACACATGACCAGGATGGGTACCGAGAAGGTGTAGTCGGTTTTATAATGAGCCAGAATTGCATCGGCAACTGAAGCGGAGTTAACATCAATACCATGCCGGTTCAGGTATCCGGATAGGTTTTCCCGTGCCTGCAATATTCCCGGGATTGCATTATCCTGTATATTCAAGGCGGCAAATACCAGGAGGCTGGTACTTATATTGCTCAGGCTTTCGGGCGAATCTCCATAGCCACCGTCGCTGTTCCTGTTCAGCACCAGCCATTCAACGCCCCGCTCCATCGAATCCTTATGCCTCACTGCATCATCGAAATGCATGGCCGTGATCGCCACAGCCACTCCGAGGGCACTGGAAGATAACCGGCCTTCCCAGAAACCATCACTGTTCCGCTTTGCCAGTAAAAGATCAGCCAGCTCCTTCCTTCGATTAATAAGATTTTCAAGTTCCATTTTGCCAAGTTTAAGTGAGCAGTCCAAGAGCCATCAAACCATAAAAAGTATATTCCGTATCGCGCTCCCAGTCACCGTTTCCGGCCAGGAATGCCCCCGAATCAAAGTTTTCTTCCAGCAGCTTCAAACAGGCCGGACGAACCAGTCTTAGGTCGGCGCCGGTCAGTTTTAAAGCAGCCAGCGCTACGGCAGTGGAGAGCAGATCAGCCGATGGAGCCCCGGCCAGCGCCCTGAAACCATGTTCTTCATCGAAAAATTCCATGAGCTGCCGGTATTCATGTTCAGCCGGAAGTCCGAGCTCTGATTTCAGTAACAGTGTGGCAGCCACCACCGGACAAGGCATTTCTGCCATTGATATCTGTTTTTTGAAAAACGGGCGTGCCATCAGCCGGGTCAGGCCGTTATTTAGTCCGTATGCATCGAAGGCCAGAAACACCATGAAATATTGATATGACCGGGTAATATCTCCGGCTCCTGACAGAAAATCCTTCAGGATGGCTGTCAGTCTTGAAATCTTTCTTAAGGTATTGCCTGGTTTTTCCTTTTCAATGATTGCAATGCAGCAATTGTTGATCAGGCTGTTCTGCGGAAGACGTTGCTGCTCATTCACATACCGGTGCATCAGGGTACGTATCTCATTTAATCCATTTCTTCCTGATGGTGAACCTGCAAGGTTAACTATTTCTGAATGAGTAAGATCCAGTCTGGTAGCCGCAGTAAGGAAAAATCCGAAGAGTGTGTAATAGAGATCCGGGTATCCGGCACGGTCGCAAAAACCTCCCGATTCAGCCTGCTGCTCCAGAATGAATTTCCTGACCTCATCCTGGCTTTCTTCGTCGAGCGCGGCATACCCGTCGGAGGCAAAAGAAATAAGCTGACGGTAATAAGGAATTCTTCTAGACAACGTCATAATCCCTGAAGATTTTGCCCAAAACCCCATAAAGGCTGAGCTTCAGCGGCAGATTGGAGAGTCTGTCCAGGGAAGCGTATGCCTTTTCCACATGATCTGTCACGATCGCTGCAGTTTTAGGCCCTATATTTTCATTGAAGATCAGCTCTTTGATCTCTTCGAAACCCAGGCTGGTCAGAGGAAGGTCAGGTGAATTGCCATTGAGTTGCTCTTTCAGCAGGGCAACCAGGAAGGGGAAATCATGCCATGACAAAGGAGTCGTAGCAAGCTGAAACTCCTCAAGGTCGTCGCGCACCTGGTAGGCAATGCCGAAGAAACGGGCAAAGTCCTTTAATGCCCCTAGGTCAGTTTTTCCAGCACCGCCGGCGATAGCGCCGAGCAGCAGGGCGACCTCCACGGCAGCGCCTGTTTTGAGGGCATAGATGTTCAGCAGTTCCGTTGTATCCGGCAGCAGCCTGTCACGGTCGGCCAGCAGGTCAGCGCCCTGTCCGAGCGTCAGGGCAACATGTGCCGACGCCACCAGGCTGAGGCATTCAGCGCGCTTATCACAGGTTAGAGGCAAATTTCCCAGAAGCTCATACCCCTTTCCGATCAGGTAATCGCCTGCGTTAATGGCCAGTGGAACGCCCTCCTGTTTATGGAGGGTCTCCCGGTTATACCGGTAATCATCGCGGTCTTCGATGTCGTCATGGATTAGTGAAGCTTTGTGAAAACATTCAATGATCACGGCAACCCGGCCCATCAGGTCGTCGTTTTCCTCCGGGCTATAGGCAGAGAAGGCGAGGGAGGTAAGCAACGGCCGCATGCGCTGACCGCCATGGCGCATGGAGCGTACCGCCATTTCCAGGGTGGCATTTCCATGGTCACCGAGCAGTTTACGCAGATATTCCTCCTCAAAGAAACCTGCCACCTGGTTCTTCAGCAACGACACGGAGAGCGGCCGGTTTTCCCTGTCGGGAATGCTCAGGTTCACTTCGCGGAGGAGCCATTTCTCATCTACTGTGGTTTCGGAGCAACCTTCGCAAAGGAGCGGAACTCCTATGACAGGCAGGGCAGAGCGCTTAACCTTTTCG
Source organism: uncultured Prolixibacteraceae bacterium (assembly GCA_964393915.1). Classification (GTDB taxonomy): domain Bacteria; phylum Bacteroidota; class Bacteroidia; order Bacteroidales; family Prolixibacteraceae; genus UBA1413. The sequence continues at coordinate 7,411 of CAYMXK010000081.1, read as the reverse complement.
AAGGAGCGCTCAAGCGTCGACATGCAGCTGACGCCGATAACGGCATCCACGGAACCTTCCTCCACCAGTCCGATGGCAACCGTAGTTCCCTCCGCGATTAAGGTGGAATATCCCAGCCGCTCTGCTTTGGAGACAATGAAGTCGAGGCTGCAGCTGTGACACCCATGGCAGACCAGCCCAAGTTCATCGATAACCCCCTGGCAGTTCTGGTTGTTTTTCAGGCACTGCGGAAGCAAAAGCAGGCGACGGTGAAAAGGAGTTGCAGCGACCATGGAGCGCCATATTTCGTTGCCTGTGAGCACCATGGCGAATTCCATGAAATCCGGGTCAACGCCGGTTTGCCCGACGACCTTTTCAGCCAGGGCTGAAATGCGGGCAAAAGGGACGGGTGGCTTCAGCTGCTGGCGCACAAGCTCTTCGCGGATGGCCAGGGTCAGGGTTTCCCTGATCTCCGGCTCCACAGGCACTCGCATGATTCTTTTCTTCAGCTTCTCCATATTCTGTGATCAACCATAAGCACCCAATCCGAAAAAGGCATGCTTTTTTGCAAACCTGTACCAAAAGCCCTTCTCGGGAATCTGCCTCGCGGAGCCATGACTGGGCACCTTTGGCGCGAGAAGAAGCCTTTCATATTCATTGTTTCGCCCCGAAGTATCGGTGGCATTGTATTTTTTTGCAAAATCTGCCAGCCATGCGGGATCATCCATCAGGATACACCCATTGGTTTTTTGCGCCAGCGAAGTCCGCAGATCCTTGAGATATTCAGAATTCGCGTACAATTCTGCCATCGGCTGGCCGTTGATTTGGTCAGTCGCCAGCTGTATAACCGGACAGGGTTCCACAAAGCCGGCGGCGTTAATGTGGTGGCTCAGTCCGGATGCAGCAGGGCAGAGGCCACGGCCCTGGTCATCCCAGTAGGCATCAATGATGGCGATGGGATACACCGAACGCGCTTCTACCATATGTTCACGGAGTGTTTCTATTTCATCCAGTGATAGAGCCAGCTCGTATGTCGGATTCTCTCCCGCGGGCCGGTAGATGTAGTACCACAGGTATGCCACACCATTATCAATAAGTTTGTTAATGAATTCGGGCGACAGCGCCATTTCAAGGTTCGACTTGCAGACACTGATGGCCACGCCGGTAAAGAGGCCTGCATTGGTACAATGGCTGACCGCTTCCATGGTCTTCCGGTATACATCCCTGCCTCCGCGGCGGATATCGGCTACCACCTCATCTCCCTCGAAGCTGATGAGCGGAGTGACATTCGCACACTTCCGCAATTTTTCAGCCACTTCGGCATTGATCAGGGTGCCGTTTGTAAACAGCTGGAAATAACAGTCGGGATGCTTCTGAAAAACATCAAAAAGTGGTTTATATAACAATGGTTCACCTCCCAGTATTCCGAAGAAATGGGAGCCCTGCTGCTTTGTTTCATGAATGATTCGGTCCAGCATCTGCGGGTCCATCCGGTGGTTTTTCGATTTTCCCATTACCCAACATCCCTGGCAGTTCAGGTTGCAATCATCGGTTACCGAAATGAAATGAAAAGCCGGGAAGGGCTTCCCTTCCTTCATTCGCCGCTGGTAGCGCCGGATTCCGGTGATCCCCTTCAAACCAAGGTTCACCACCAGTTTATACATACATTTTTTATCTGTCTGCTTCAGCAAACGCATTATCAATCCCATTGCAGTCAGCTCTTTTGTTTTCTAAATTCTTCGATCGCCTTTCGTCTTTCCTCCTCTGCCTGCTGTAACAGATTGCTCCGGAAAATGTTCCGGCGGACATCCCCGCGTTGCTGGAGCCGGCCAAGAAGCGAACCGGACTGCGCTGCAGTCATGTCGATCCTTACTTCGCCTGGCTCAGCGCCGGCAATAGTGCCTTCTTCCTTTATCCGAGGGAAGATGATCGCCGACACCGGACATGATCTGGCACAGGCCGGACAGTTGTTCTTGCAGTTCAGCGGATTTTCAACCATCAGCTTCTTGTCGGCATAACGATAGACGCCAAAGAGACAAAACCGTGCGCATTGTCCGCAGTTGTTGCACCGTGCTTTTTGGATCACCGGAAACCAGGCCGGAACTTTCAGGTCGCTGCTTACCACCTCGCGGAGCGGGGATCCGTTGCTTTTCAGTCCGGATATCTCTGTTTCTATTTCGCTGGCAGACAACCTCCTGAAATTCAAAACCTTCATATCCTGAAAAGGAGCCCCCGCCTGGGCAAGTATATTTTCGACCGCACGAGGATAACAGGCAATAACGATTTTATTGCGGAAACGATTGTTCAATTCCCTCAATTCACCTGCTTTGTCAATGCTGAGTGCGCACAGATCCTTCAGCTCAACAACATGAGCGCCTGATCTTTTCACCACTTCGGCTATTGAATCGAGTTTCTCTGAAGATATAATTCCGGCAGAACACCGGCAAAAGAAAACCACTGAATCGTTCATTTCTGCTTCCAAACCAACCTGTTTTAATTACCTTTCAATCAATCGGATGATGATGAATTCCGGTATGCCGGCCGCATCCTAACTGATTCTTACATCAATCCCGGGTACTTTTTACTAGCCAAATCGGGACGCAAGCGGATAAAAATAGGAAAATAATTTGGATTGCATAATTCTGGATCCATCCCATGTTGGTCATGTAGCGTTATTTGGTCACTCAGGTATAATAATTTCCCGTGCCTGGGTTATCTTTTCTAAGCATAGTATCCTTTGCAAGCTTATTCAGATAATTGGCGGCGGTTTTATGGATACTCCAAGTAATGCAGCAGGGGAGTATTCCAATGCCCGCGGCAGATCTTTTGCCTCTGCAACCCACTTTTCTACCTCTTTTAATGATGGGGTTCTGCGGGTGAGCTTCTTTTCTTCATTAACTTCCTCCAAATACTGGTTGTGAGGTTTTTTTCTGTTAATAATTAATTGAAATTCGAACCACAGTTGGGAATTTGTTTGAAAGTTAGGCACATTTTTTTAAAAAAAGAAATTTAATCGGGTTTAATTGATTGTATAATCTTTAATTGTATCTCCATCTTTTAGCCAGAGCAACAAGAGAAAGCATCACCGGTACTTCTACCAGAACGCCAACCACTGTAACCATAGCTGCCGGAGACTGAAGTCCGAAGAGAGCAATGGCCACAGCCACTGCCAGTTCAAAGAAGTTGCTGGCACCAATCATAGCCGCGGGTGCACAAATCGCATAGGGCAGCTTTAGCTTGCGCCCACCTATCCAGGTAATAAAAAAGATGAAGTAGGTTTGTAAAACTAAAGGTATGGCAACCAGCAAAATGATCGTTGGACGTTCAATGATGGTAGTCCCCTGAAAGGCAAAGAGCAGGACAAGGGTAATCAGAAGGGCAATGATAGAAACAGGTTTGAACTTTGGCAGAAAGATCTTTGTAAACCACTCTTCACCGTACCTTTTAATCAGGCTTTTGTGGGTGATGTACCCTGCCAGCAGTGGGATAACCACAAATACGACCACACTTGCAACCAGCGTATCGTAGGGTATTGTTATATTGGTGATACCCAGCAGCAATCCGACTAAGGGCACAAAGGCCACCAGGATGATCAGGTCGTTGACCGAGACCTGTACGAGGGTATAATTCGGGTCGCCATCTGAAAGGTAGCTCCACACAAAAACCATGGCAGTGCAGGGTGCTGCTCCAAGCAGTATGGCACCTGCAATATATTCACCGGCCAGTTCCGGCTCAATAAATGCCCCGTAGAGTTTCGAAAAGAAAATCCACGCAAAGAATGCCATCGTAAAAGGTTTAATCAGCCAGTTGACCACAACTGTAAGGATCAGCCCCTTCGGGCTTTTTCGTATGTTTTTCAGACTCGAAAAATCGACCTGCAGCATCATGGGGTAAATCATCATCCAAATTAACACCGCAACCGGAAGATTTACATTGTAGATTTGAAGCTGGCTCAGGAACTGCACCTGGTCGCCGTAAAAATGACCCAGGGCTATACCTCCACCAATGCAAAGGATCACCCAAAGAGTGAGATACTTTTCAAAGAAGCCGATTTGTTTCTTTGCTGTCATAATTCCGGGTTTATCGATTAGGTTTTACTCCTGAAATTGTAATACTGAATATCCCGGTACTGCCGCTCCGGAAGTCAGTAGCCTCATCACCGGACAGAAAGGTATTCAGTACTTTCTCAGGAATTTCAATCGCTTTCTGTTTGTGGATAGTGATTTTGTCAAATCCCTGTTGTTCAATGATCTGTAGATATTCCTGGATATTCATGGCTCCTGCAACGCATCCTGCATACATTTCCGCGTCTTTGCGCAGATTTTCGGGCAGATCGCCTTTGGTCACCACATCGGAAATGCAAAAATGTCCGTCGGGTCTGAGTACCCGCATAATCTCCGCAAAAGCGCGGTGTTTATCAGGCACCAGGTTAAGCACACAATTGGACACCACCACATTAAACCGGTTATCGGGCAGAGGCATATTCTCAATGTCACCCTGTATGAATTCCACATTCCGGTAGCCCATTTTGTCGCTGTTGTTGCGCGCCTTTTCAATCATGTCAGCTGTAAAATCGAGTCCGGTGACCCAACCGGATTCACCAACTATTGAGCGGGCAATAAAGCAATCATTCCCGGCTCCGCTACCAAGGTCGAGTACATGGTCACCTTTGGAGATTCCGGCATACTGAGTGGGCAGTCCGCAGCCCAATCCAAGGTCAGCTTCAGGATTATATCCCGCTACCCCGGCGTACTCATCTCCGATCATGCTGATTTCCAAGTCGCCGCAGCAGGAAGAACCTCCGCAGCAGGAAACCTCCTGTTGAAGGAGGCTCTGGCGTGCAATCTGCCCGTATTTCTCACGGACAACCAATTTCAGTTCTTCAGGATTCATAGCTGTGGTTTTATCTGTTCTGTATAAAGTCTCCAAAAGGCTTCCCTGATTTCATCGCGGACCCGGATAAATTCACTCCGGATAAATTCTTCGGTACCTACAGCATGCGAGGGATCATCGAAGCCGATGTGCATCCTGTGTTTCACTGTGCCAATAAAGGTCGGGCAGCTTTCGTTTGCCCCTCCGCAGACTGTTATCACATAGTCCCACTCCTGGCCGAGGTAAGTGTCTACCGAGTCTGAGGTATGGTGGCCGATGTCGATGCCAATCTCCTTCATGGCAGCAACCGCTTTTTGGTTTAACTTTCCTGAAGCTTCGGTTCCAGCTGAGGCCACTTCGAGACGGCTGTCGAACGATTGTAAAAAACCGTGTGCCATCTGGCTGCGGCAACTGTT
>CAYMXK010000081.1:0-2044 GCA_964393915.1 uncultured Prolixibacteraceae bacterium | reverse complement strand
CATCCACAAGCGGCTGATACATTATTCAGCACCAATGGTTTATTATCCTGGTTGGTGAAAGTGAACACACAATTCCCGTCGCCGCCATGTTGGATGGTACCGTAATCGTGTACAAGCTTGTCAAAAACTATTGTTTCCTTTGTAACCGGCTGGGCAGTTTGTACTGGTTGTGCCCTTTGAACTTGTTGAGTTGCTGGCCTGGCCGCTTTGTTCTGCGGAAGGTCGGAAATGCGTTGAGCTGAGACTCCGGCAACACATAAACAGAGGATAAAAACTGAAAGTATGGTTTTCATAGTTTGTAAAATTTATGAGTTTATTACTGATTCTTGCATTGTTGATTTTGATGGATTATGATCCACATCACATTGATTGTCGTATGACCTGATGGGTTCAAAGAATGACCCGAACAGTGCAAGATAGGTTTCAATTGCACTGCCGCACAAACAATAATTTATTTTTAACCCGTCGATCTCACCGTGAATGAGACCAATCGATTTTAGTTCCTTCAGATGCTGGGAGACGGTGGTCCTGCTGAGGGGCAGACTGTCGGAGATATCCCCCGATATGCACGATTTTGTTTCAGCCAAGTATTGCAGGATGGCAAGCCGGGCTGGGTGTGAGATTGCCCTGGCAAACTTTGCCAGATCCTGGAGGGATTTATCAAATTTTTCAGATTTATTCATTTTCTCTAATTTTGACTAATGACGCAAACATACGAAATAAACTTTGTTTAACAACTCAGCTTATCTGATTTAATTGTTAAGTTTTTCTGACAAATCCCTAAAGGATATATACCCGGAGTGCCTGTAAAACTCTTTGCCTTCTCACGATTAAGCAATATCTGTGTTGGAATGGCTGCAATTCCAAAGTACTTCATCAGAGACTGATTTTCGGATAAAAGGACGTTGATGAAACGACCATGAATAATCTGAATTCACACACGAATAACATTTTAATATCCTGGGAGTTACATCGAATACCTTTAAAAACTAACAATTATTATGAGATGAAAATCACCTTGACCCTTTCAGGACACTTCTGTTGAAATTCATCCAGCACACTCTCCATTCGACGGCATGCGGAGCAAACTTTGGATCCGAATTCAAGAAATGTAACCTCGTAAGTTTCTTGAGTATGGTTGTAGTTCCATGCTGAATCAATATAGGATGATACTTTTACGACAGAAACAGAGTCGTTCATTGTAATTACATCATCAAAATATTTCAATATGCAATCATTTCGTAAATTCACGAAATAATAAAATAGATTAGTTACATTTGCTGTGTGAATCAATTTCTGGGGGATTTGGCTGAAGACTACCGGTTGGAAGATCGGCCCTGTCTCAATACCTGAAAGAACTTAAGTATGCTGGGTTAATCCAGGGAGAAACTTAAGCTCCACCCTTAGAATTAGTAACTTTGGTAACTATGAAAAACAGTTGTCTCCTATTAAAAAATAACCATTAATCAAAAAAACTTATCGCCATGAGAAAGTATCTTATTGTATTACTAATCGCCTTTTTATCGGGCTTTATTGTTTGTTCTGCTCAGGTTATCGAAACCATTGCTTTACCGCCTGCCAACCAAAGTGGCGGAATGCCATTGATGGAAGCCCTGAAGAACCGCCAGTCTCAACGTTCCTACAGCAGCAAAGAGTTGTCGCAACAGCAATTGTCGGATATGCTTTGGGCCGCCTATGGAATAAACCGCCCTGATGGATATCGAACCGTACCCTCCGCCCGCACCTGGAACGAGTTTGACATCTACATCATCAAAACTGAAGGATGGTATGTGTATGATCCTGTGAAACATGCCTTGCTAAAGATGGGTAATGAGGACCTTAGGGTGTATGCCGGATCCCAGGATTTTGTAAAAACGGCACCGGTGAACCTCGTTTTCGTGGCTGATTTTGACCGCATGGCCAACGCAGATGATGATTTCAGAAAATTTTATTCTGCAGCTGACGCCGGTTATATTTCCCAAAACGTATATCTGTATTGTGCCTCGGAAGGACTGGCTACCATAGTCCGCGGACAAATTGACAA
>CAYMXK010000080.1:0-14531 GCA_964393915.1 uncultured Prolixibacteraceae bacterium | reverse complement strand
GGGAACCCCCTGCTGGATGCAATTGCTGCTGAAAGCAAGCTTTTCAGGGAACGGCAGGCATTTCTCGATGCCAACCGGCTCGATCAGCGGCCGGTGGTGGCCCTGTTGCCTGGCAGCCGTACTCAGGAAGTAAAATATATGTTGCCGGTAATGACCAGGATGGCAGCCGATTTTCAGGAATATCAGTTCGTAATTTCGGGAACATCCTGGCTTGATCCTGCATTATACGAACAGTTTTCAGCCGACCGGTCGATTCCGGTGGTATATGGCCAGACCTATGAGTTGCTTCACAATTCGCATGCGGCACTGGTCACTTCAGGAACGGCGACCCTCGAAACAGCCCTGCTTAATGTGCCGCAGGCTGTGCTCTATAAAATGATGGGCGGAAAAATTTCCTATAGAATATTCCGTTCTCTGTTTCTTAAGGTAGACTATGTTTCATTGCCCAATCTGATTCTTGGGCGCGAGGCAGTAAGGGAGTTTGTGATGCACGAAATGTGCTATGAGTCTGTTAAGCCTGAGTTGGAGAGGATCCTGAACAATGCCGGACACCGGCAAACGATTCTGGATGATTACGCCGGACTAAGGCAATTGGTAGGTGAACCGGGAGCAGCAAGGAGAGCGGCAACCCAAATGTATAGTTTGTTAAGTAATTGATTTGCATTTCATTATGCTATATTATTTCATTTAAAGATGTATAGTCTTTTCAGAAAAGAGTTGAAGCAGTTTTTTGGATCCCTGATAGGTTATCTTGCGATCATTACTTTCTTGCTGGTAAGCGGACTGTTTCTGTGGGTTTTTCCTGGGAACTTCAATATTCCGGAAAGTGGATATGCCTCCCTGGAGCCGTTTTTTGCCCTGGCACCCTGGTTGTACCTTTTCCTGGTTCCGGCTGTCACTATGCGCCTGTTTGCAGAAGAAAGGAGAGGCGGTACAATGGAAATACTGCTAACCAAACCCTTGACCGACCTTCAGCTTGTATTCGTAAAATTTCTGGCAGCCTTAACCCTGGTGATCTTTACTCTGGTGCCCACGTTGATATACTTCTATTCGGTCTGGCAGTTGGGAAATCCGGTCGGAAACCTTGATGTGGGCAGCACGTGGGGCGCCTTTTTCGGGTTGTTTTTCCTGGCAGCCATATATGTTGCCATTGGCTTGTTTGCCTCTTCTGTAACAGATAACCAGATTGTCGCTTTTATACTCGCTATGCTTCTGTCCTTCGTTTTTTACATAGGTTTTGAGTTTATCGGGGGGTCGGGAATTCCTTACGGACTCGAAAAAACGTTGACATGGCTCAGCATCAACGATCATTATCTTTCGGTGAGCCGGGGGGTGATTGATGGACGGGATATTACCTATTTCGCAGGAATGACTTTTATTTTCCTGTTGTTAACCATGTTGATGGTCAGGAGAATACGTATTACGAAACAAAAGCTTCGCCGGTGGGGTTTTTTGTTGCTGCTCACATTGACCGCCCTGTTTTTTGCATCCGAGAATTTGCGGTTAAGGATAGACCTGACTGCGGATAAGCGTTATTCACTTACTCAGGCAGCAAGGCAAACTGCCGAATCCATTAAGGAGCCTATCACCATCGAGTTGTTTCTGACAGGTGAATTACAACCAGGATTCAGGAAACTTCAGCAGGCTGTTGCCGACAAGGTAAATGACTTAAACAGATATTCAGGAAAAGCGGTAAGGCTGATTGTGACCGACCCCTACCAGGCTGTCCCGTCTGCTCAACGGTCGTCCTTCTTTGAAGAGCTGGCTGCAAAAGGGGTGAGACCTACCGATGTGCGGGAGCAAACTGAACAGGGTACCTCAACCCGTCTCATTTTTCCCGGTGCGATTATCAGAATGGCAGGAAAGGAAGCCGGGGTCAGTTTTCTGAAATATACACAGGGATTCAGTGCTGAAGCCAACCTCAATCACTCTGTGGAGAGTATCGAATATGAACTGGTTGCAGCCATCAGGAAGTTGCAGGTCACCAATAAGCCCCGGATTGTTTTCCTGCAAGGCCATAACCAGCTGAACCCCTGGGAAGTACGCGATCTGACTGAATCTTTGGAGGAGCTGTTTGAAATTGAATTCAGAACTTTGCAGGAACTTTCTACCCAAAAGGCGGTGCCCCGGATTTTAATAGTGGCTGATCCGGCGGAGCCATTCAGCGAGAGGGATAAATTCCTGATCGATCAGGCCGTGATGGGAGGGAGCAGGGTCATGTGGTTCATCGATCCTGTTCAGGTAAGCCTCGACAGCCTTTCCGGTGGTCTTATGACACTGGCTTTTCCCAGAGATCTGAACCTCAACGATCTTCTGTTTCAATATGGTGTCCGCTTAAATAGTGACCTTGTCCAGGATGTTGTTTGCTCTCAGATACTTGTAAATACCGCACCGGCCGGAAACAGGCCTGAGTTTACCCCCCAGCCCTGGTATTACTCTCCATTGCTGACACCGGCCGATCACCATCCGGTAAGCCGGCACCTGAATTTTGTACAATCGGAATTTGTCTCCAGCATTGATACGGTTGCCGGATCAGGTGATATCCGCAAGACTGTCATTCTCAGCTCTTCGCCGTATGGAAGGATAGTACGCACACCTGCAGCCGTGAGCCTCTCTGCAATTGACAGTCCGCCAGCCCGCGAGCTGTTCAGTCTGCCTTTTATCCCAACAGGAGTTCTGCTTGAGGGTACCTTTCAGTCCATATTCAGAAACCGTTTGCTTGATAATCTGGGAGTATTGCCATCAGAGGTGATTCCTGAAAGTCCTGAATCCAAAATGATGGTATTTTCCGATGGCAACCTGATAGCCAATAAAGTCAGGTACAATCCTGGCAGTGAACCCGATATCCTTCCGTTGGGTTACGACAGGGTTTCAAAACAGACATTCGGAAACAGGGAGTTTTTTATGAATGCCATACAATATCTAAATGATGATGAAGGTATTATGGAGTTGCGCAACCGGACTGTCAAACTGCGGTTGCTCGATAAGGTCAAACTCCGGGAAACACGGAGTTTCTATGCAGGGCTGAATACGGCCGGACCGATTGCCCTGATTATAGTATTTGCATTGATTTTTAATGTGTTGCGCAATAAGCGGTACAAGGTTAATAAATACTGAAAATTCGGTGTTCAAATGATAAGCTGTTTGCCTTAAAGTTTGTATATTCGTACTTTTTAACAGATAGTTCTTCAGCAGAGCTTAATGTGCAATATCCTGAATATCAAGTCATAATAATATTACATTTCTACTGGTAAATAATTAAGTAAAAAAATAGTTTATGAAATTTGTTGTATCAAGTACCGAGCTCTTAAGCCACCTTACATCTATCAGTAAAGTAATCAGCAGCAAAAGCACGATGCCCATCCTGGATAATTTTCTTTTCCGGATCAACGAAAACCTGCTTACCATTACTGCATCAGATGTCGAATCCACGCTGATTACCTCCATGGAACTCGACAATGTGGATGGAGAAGGCCTGATTGCCCTTCCTGCCAAATTGCTGATTGACACTTTGCGGGAGTTTCCTGAGCAGCCGCTGACCTTCCAGGTGGATACCTCATCCTTCGGAGTCCAGATCTTCTCCGAAAACGGAAAGTACTCCATCGTTGGGTATGACGGGGAGGATTTCCCTGAAATTCCATTTATTGATGAAGATGCAGGTGCCCTTGTTATGGTGAATCCACGGTCGCTCCTGAAAGGAATTGAAAAGACATTGTTCGCAACTGCCGATGATGAGCTGAGGCCGGTGATGAACGGTATTTTCATCGAACTAACCCCGGATTTTATGAGCTTTGTTGCATCAGACGCCCACAAGCTGGTCCGTTACCGTCGTCTCGATGTAAAAACTGAAATCGAATCTTCCTTCATATTTCCTAAAAAGCCAGCCTCTTTGCTGAGGAACCTGCTGGCAAAACAGGATTTTGAAGTAAAAATTCAGTTCAACGATAAAAATGCATTTTTTACACTGGCGAACTATAAACTGATTTGCCGGTTGGTTGAAGGCAATTATCCGAGTTATAATTCAGTAATACCGGTGAATAATCCCAACTCCATGAGTATTGACCGGCTGGCCTTCCTGAATACGGTGAAGAGGGTATCGGTCTTTGCCAATCAGGCAAGCAACCTCGTGAAACTTTCACTTACCTCTTCGCAGGTAGTTGTATCAGCACAGGACATTGATTTCTCCATATCGGCAGTTGAACGGCTCAGTTGCGAGTATGAAGGCGAGGAGATGGAAATTGGATTCAAATCGGTATTCCTTCAGGAAATTCTCGCTAACCTCCCATCCAGTGAAATCAGGCTTGAAATGAGTGACCCCTCAAGGGCAGGACTGCTTCTTCCTGAGGTAAAAGAAGATGATGAAGAAAATGTGCTGATGTTGCTGATGCCGATGATGATCAACGTGTAAAAGAACATCTCGAAACTTATAATCAGGGGTTTTTTGCTGAATCATTCCGTTAATCTGGCAAAGAACCCCTGAATTATTTAAATAATTTATATTCAAATGATTTTACAATTAAGAAATCCCCTTGTATTCCTTGATCTGGAAACCACCGGCATAAACGTGGCCAGTGACCGTATTGTTGAAATTGCCCTTTTGAAAATTCATCCCAATGGCGATGAGGAAGAAAAAGTGATGCTGATCAATCCTGGAATTCCGATCCCTGAAGCCTCCACACGGATTCACGGAATTAAAGACGAAGATGTAAAGAATGCCCCGGTTTTTAAGGAGGTGGCCAGGACCATGGCAAAATTTCTCGAAGGTTGCGATCTTGCCGGGTTCAATTCTAACCGTTTTGATATTCCATTACTGGCAGAGGAGTTTCTCCGGGCCGAAGTGGAAATCGATTTCAAAAAGCGCAAGTTCGTGGATGTTCAGGCCATTTTCCATAAAATGGAAAAAAGGACGCTGGCTGCCGCCTACAAGTTTTACTGTGGCAAGCAGCTCATTGATGCCCACAGTGCAATGGCTGACACCCGTGCAACGTATGAGGTACTTAAAGCCCAGCTCGATCAGTATGAGGGTGTAATTTATGAAGATGGCAACGGGCTAAAGACTACTCCCATTGTGAATGATGTTGAAAAGCTGAGTCAGTTTTCATCCTACGACAAGAATGTGGATTATATCGGCCGCATTGTTTATGATGAGAACGGGGTGGAGATCTTTAATTTCGGAAAAAACAAAGGTCAATCTGTTGAGAAAGTCCTGCGTGAACAACCCGGGTATTACGGGTGGATTCTTAATGGTGATTTTCCCCTGTACACTAAAAAAGTATTAACTCAGATCTTTATCCGGCTGAAGGAAAGTACAAAGTAGGTATTGCCGGGCATATATTTCCGGCGTGGGGCCGAATAATTGGCAACTTCGGCTTTTAATTAATTGTCGGCGCTACCATCTTTTGAACAATAATAAAGCAGGTTAATATGAAAATTATCTGTATTGGCCGCAACTATGTGGCACATATACAGGAACTTAAGAATGAAGTTCCTGGAGAACCGGTAGTATTTATGAAGCCGGACTCATCCATTCTCCGCAACAACGATCCGTTTTTTATACCTGAATGGACGAATGACGTGCATCATGAAATTGAACTTGTTTTGCGTGTTTCAAGACTGGGTAAGGGAATTGCAAAGCGGTATGCCAGTCGGTATTATGATCAGATCGGGTTGGGAATTGATTTCACTGCCCGTGATGTGCAAAACCGTTTAAGGGAAAAGGGACTTCCATGGGAGAAGGCCAAAGCGTTCGACCGTTCAGCCGTTCTGGGGACTTCCTTCGTGCCCAGAGAATCCTTCCCCGATTTGGGAAACATTCGTTTCTGGCTTGATGTTAACGGGCAAAAGGTTCAGGATGGAAATTCAGGCCTGATGATCTTCGACTTTGACGAAATTATCTCCCATATTTCGGATTATGTAACCCTGAAAATTGGCGATCTGATATTTACCGGAACCCCGGCAGGTGTGGGCCCGGTTAAGATTGGCGACCGCCTCGAAGGCTATCTTGAGGGCGAAAAGCTGCTTGACTTTGTAGTAAAATAATTCTGTTTTTCAGAAACTCACATTGAAGCGGAATCTGCACCCACATGATAAATAGGCTGAATGCCTGTAGATGCACCCCTGAGGATAACAATTTTCACGACAGGACCATCACATTAACATTTTAAATATGAACTCTTTAATTGACATTCAGAACTTTTTGGCTCCCAAAAAACTGGCCATTGCCGGTGCTTCAAGAAATCCGAAGAAGTTTGGGGCAATAGTTTTTACCGAACTGAAAAAGAGGGGATTCGAACTTTATCCGGTACATCCGTCAGCCAATGAAATTCAGGGGATACCCTGTTATTCAAAGGTAGATGATCTGCCTGCCGGAGTTGATCATCTCTACATTGTTACTCCGAAAAGTGAGACGCTTTCACTGGTCAGCCAGGCGGTGACAAAGGACATTAAGCAGATTTGGATTCAGCAAAGTTCAGACACTCCCGATGCACTTGAGCTGGCAAAGCAACATCAGATACCGGTAATATCAGGCCGGTGCATGCTGATGTTTGCCGAACCTGTGGGTAGTATTCACGGATTTCACCGTTTTCTGAGCAAGGTGTTTCGAACCTACCCGTCTTAGCTTCTAATCATCAATCGCTTGTCCGGTAAGCAACCTGAATTTCCAGGCTGTCTGGTCTGAACCGGTGTTCTGGGTTTGTTTCATGAGTACCCCGATCACCTGTTCCTGCGGATCTGCAAAGTATTGCGTGTTGAAATATCCACCCCAGTCGAATGTCCCGGTGCTGCCAATGCCGCCGGCATCCTGTCCTGCCGGGGTTACCACTCCAAATGCCAGGCCGTAATGTTTTGCGGTGCCTCCCCACAAATTACCGGTTTGATTGCCCATTATCGATTGGACGGTGGTGCGGCTGAGGATCCGGACGCCGTTCAGTTCTCCCCCGTTAAGGTACATCTGCAGGAAGGTCGCGTAATCTTTCGCCGTGCTGCTCAGTCCGGCACCTCCTGAAAAGAAACGTTTCGCCCCTTTTACAGGGTATGCGGGATCATAGAAAGTAACGGGGTAGGGGACCCATTTTCCGTTTTCCGGTTTTTGCACGGTTACGAGGCGGCTTGCCTTATTGTCGGGCAGGTAGAACCAGGTGTCATTCATGCCCAGTGGATCGAAAAGCCGTTCGCGCAGGAAAACATCGAAAGGTTTACCAGATACAACTTCGATAAAATAGCCCAGAACATCCAGTCCCTCGCTGTAAGTGTATTTTTCGCCGGGGTTGTGATGCAAGGGCAGCCTGGCCAGTTTTTTGACGCTCTCCCCGATACTGATATCTTCGGTGGTAAATAGATCTGTAATTCCTGCTTTTTTGTAAATCAACCTGATCCGTTCATCACCATCAATAACGCCATAGCCGATACCTGAGGTGTGGGTAAGAAGGTGCCGGATGGTTATTTCCCTGGTTGCAGGTTGGGTTGTCCAGGAAGTATCAGCATATCGGAAAGACTTTAAAACCTGGGGATTTTTAAATTCCGGAATATATTTGGAAACGGGGTCGTCCAGCTGAAACCTGCCCTCCTCCCATAATATCATGACCGCAGTGGCAGTGATGGCCTTGGTTTGGGAAGCAATCCTGAAGATGCCATCCGTCTCCATTTTTTTTCCCGCCTGGTTGTCTGCCATACCAAATGCCTTATGGTAGACAATTTTCCCGTTACGGGCAACCAGTGCGACAATGCCCGGGACTTCACCATTGCTGATGGCTTCGTTGCACATGAGGTCAATTCGTGCGAGCCTTTCGGCCGACATGCCTGCTGTTTCCGGAGAAGCAACAGTGAGAGGTGCCGATTTATTGACTGATTTGGTTTGCGCCGATACTCCGAATGTCAGAAGTATCAGCACTGAGAGTAAAAGATTCTTCATTATGTAAGGTTTAAAATACAAATGTAGCAATAGTGTCTGGAAATTATATGCAGCCAATTGAATTGGTTCAAATTCTTTCCCAAGGCTGACTTAGCCAGGTGTAAAATTTATTGTCCGGATGTTAACCGCATCTTTTATATCTTTAAATTGCGACAATTTTATCCATATGATCTAATCGTGAAAATATGCCCGTTAAGTACGTTGATTTAGAGGCTCAGATCAGCAAAAGCGAATCAGCTTTGTTAAAGAAAATGCCCCGTTTTGTGGTCAGGTTGTTGGCCCTGCTCATTAAAGAAAAGGAATTAAATAACCTGCTGAATAATCTTTCTGATGTGGAAGGAGTTGATTTTCTTTACGGCGCTTTGGAGGAATTAAATGTTCATCCTGAAATCGAAGGATTGGAAAACCTCCCTGAAAACGGGAAATGTTTTTTCGTGGCCAACCACCCGTTTGGGTTTGTTGACGGGTTGATACTGACAAGTATTGTTGCAAGGAAATATGGCACTTTTAAAGCCATCGGTAACGAATATTTCAATCTTATTCCGCAGATAAGGACATTAATAGCTGCTGTAAACGTATTTGGTAAAACCCCAAAAGAGTACCTGACGGAACTCGACAAGGTATTTCACTCAGAAACGCCAATCACCCATTTTCCGGCGGGAAGAGTTTCACGTTTGAAAAACTGGAAGATACGGGATATTGATTGGCAAAAGAGCTTTATCGCCAAATCGGGTCAATGTAAGAGAGATATTGTGCCTTTCTACTTCTACGGGCGGAACTCTATTCTTTTTTATTCCATTTTTGTCTTCAGGAAAGCATTGGGAATCAAAGCCAATCTTGAACTTTCTCTCCTGCCCCATGAAATATTTAACAAAAGAAACAGAACCATCAGGGTAAAGATTGGCAAGCCGATACCCTACCAGACTTTTGATCACTCCAAATCCCAGCGGGAATGGGCGGAATGGTTAAAAAACCATGTTTACAGTCTGAAATAACCTGAGCCAAGAGAGGTAGAATAAGTGAGTTCACTCATGAACAAGTCCTGGCCAGGCTAAAAGATGCCCCCAATCAGCTTGGAGATAATAAAAAAGAACGAGCCTGTTTTGTGTGATACTTCCCCGAATCGTTGTCCCAGAAAGGAGTGAATAGAAATCAATCTTAGCCGGTAATACACCGGAAGAAGTATGCCCGCCACCAACCAGATACTTTTATGCACGTGAAGTTTCAATGTGTCTAGTACGTCAGATTTGCACAATCAGGTAAATAACGTAACCAATATAAAGACCAAGGAATATCAACCCTTCCCATCTTTCCAGACGGTGTCCGCGACCGGTAAAAATAAAGGTAAAAAGCAGGAGGCTGAGAACAATATTAAATAAAATATCGATCTGGGCAGCGGCCTGAACCGGTACCGGGCTGATGGTGGCCGTTGCGCCAAGAATAAGGAATATGTTGAAGATGTTTGATCCCACAATGTTCCCAACTGCGATGTCGGTGTTTTTCTTACGCGCAGCCACAATGGAAGTCGCCAGTTCAGGCAGCGAAGTGCCAATTGAAACGATGGTCAGCCCAATGAGGCGTTCGCTCATGCCCCATGATGATGCCAGGCTGACGGCTGAGAATACAATCATGCGGCCCCCGACAATAAGAAGGATTAGCCCTGCTGTTATAAGTATTACTGCCTTTTTGGGGGGCATCTCCTTAACCGGAATCTCCTCTGTAAGGTCACCCTTTCGAATCATTTGATAGTTGTATGCCAGAAAAATCAGGAAAAAGAGCAGAAGCACAATTCCGTCGGTGCGACTAACAACTGAAGATGGTGAATGGTCGATCAGGACGTCGTTGGCCATAATTAGAACCAGTAAAGCTGCCAGCAAAGCGAGTGGGATTTCAATCCAGGTAGTACTGCTTTTTACCGCCAGAGGATAGATCATTGCAGAAATTCCCAGGATGGCTGCAATGTTAAATATATTGCTTCCAATGACGTTGCCCATTGCCAGAACGGTATTGCCAGACACGGCTGAAAATACATTCACCACCAGTTCAGGGGCAGATGTGCCAAATGCAACGATGGTCAGTCCGATGACTATATTGGGGATGTTGTAACGCTTTGCCAGAGATGAAGCGCTGTCGACCAGCAGGTTGGCGCCATAAATTAGTGGCAGGAACCCTGCAATAAGCAATAGAAAGTACCACATGGAAAGAATTGTAAAATTAGATTTTAATGGGACAAAATTAGATTATTTGCTGATATCGCTCTTCATTTGACCGAGTTTAATCTTAACCGCAAGTACGTAAGGAGAAACCGCAATGAACGCAAAGAAATCTTAACCGCAAGGACGCAAGGAGAAACCGCAATGAACGCAAGGAAATCTTAACCGCAACGGACGCAATACGGATTCCAATCCGCATCTAATCCGCAACTTTTAAATTCAGCGGTTCGGAAACCGCTGCACCCGCGTTGGACGCAAGGAGAAAAATCAATGAACACAAGGAAATACAGTTACTTTTAAAAGGGAATAGTTTATAAGTGAACCTTTTGCGACGTTTGCGTAGGCCTTTGCGACCCTTGCGGTTAAAAATTATTACCGCAAAGCAGCAAGGAGCAGCCACATTAAACGGTTTAAACCTTAACCGCAAGGACGCAAGGAGAAACCGCAATGAACGCAAGGAAAACTCTGTGTTACCTCTGTGTCTTCTCCGTGGTTCTCTGTGGTTGAAATTTTTGCAGTACAATTGAATCACATTTCGCTTATCTTTGCACCATGAATTTTCATCGTAAAATAACGGCAGTTTTTTTTGCAACGCTTATCACCCTGATTAGCATTGCTTATCCTGTTGTTCCATCTTACGAGTGGACAGAAGTCCAAACGGAGGAGCGGGTTATCCTGCTGGTTGAAAGTTCCCTTCAGAAGCTCAATTTTATCCAGAAAACTTCCTGTTCTGAGGTTGCCACAGGCTGGAAGAGTGAGGTGAAAATCCCCGGGTTTATTCTGCGTAATGTTAACTTTACTTTTGGGGAACCCGAATTTCAATGTGTTGGAAAAATTTTCGTATTCGATATCAACGGATACAGACCATGCAAATCCCTTCTGCTATTTCCCTTCCATAATTTTTTGTGATGAATTCCAGGTGCATGGCCTTTTGCACCTGATATACTGATTCAAATATGCTGAAAAGGAAACCATCAGTTTTGTTGATGTTATTTCTTATCAGATGGTTTGAACATACAGCGGATGCAACAGGCTTACCATGGGCTTCCGTGGCCTGTGCAATTAGTTTTGATAAAAATAACATTCCACTTTGAGTCTACCAGGATAATTTAAAAAATTTAAAATGTCACAACGGCGCGAAGGAACACCAGGTTTTTGTTTTTGTGACTGGTGTCTAAGTGCTTATCTGGCTTCCTGGCAGGAAAAGACTTTTTGGAGCAAACTCATTTTTTAAAAATATATAACCATGAATATTACAATTATTGTAGGAATAATAATGCTATCGGTGTTTATCGTACCTGTATGGATAGTAATGCAGAGGCAGAAAAAAAACAAGAAAAAGCTTGAAGCATATCTTGCCTCTTTGGAAAAGGAAAAAAATATAAAAATCACGGAGCACGAGACATGGAGCAACAAGGTAATCGGCATTGACAGTGATCATGGCAACGCGTTGTTTGTCTCTGAAGGGGCCGGCAGCAAACAGGTAAATTTGGTTGACCTGCACCAGGTGTCGCGCTGCATAGCCGAGAGGAGTACTGTCTCTTCCGAATCAAAAAGTTCGCTGCAGGCTGTCAGTGCCGTTCGCATCCGATTTGTAGCACGCAACAAGGCATTCTCCGACAAGGTATTTGTATTGTTTAACGAAGACACCGATGGAACCATTGGTAGTGAAATCCGGATAGCAGACGCCTGGGTGGAACGTTTTAACAAATTAATAAAAAGCATGCCCAAGGCAGCTTAATTATATAGAAGAGGTTGTCAAAGGTTAAGATTTTAAGACAGCCTCTTTTTTGTTTTAATTATCTGGTCGCCTCCCATTTATGCTCCGAATTTCCTTCAGGGTATACTCCCCTCATCCGGTTGTTTTCAACAACTCCCTTATAGGTTAAGCCATTGATTGAAAAGGTGATCTCTTTTCCGTACAATCTTCCATCCTCAATTGCAAGTGTAGTGGTTCCGTTTTGAAATGTGCCCCCGACCATTTGATATTTCTGTTCAAGGTTTAATTTTCCATCGCGGAATTTCCATGAACCTTGTACTTTTGCCGGAACAATCCAAAAATAGCCCAGGCTTCGGGAGTGATAGCTTCTATATTGGCCATCGGGGTCTTCACGCATCGATTCGACCGAGATTTCCTCGTCTGCCTGCCAGTCACCCAGGTCAAAAGTATTG
The DNA here is from genome assembly GCA_964393915.1 of uncultured Prolixibacteraceae bacterium. Lineage (GTDB taxonomy): Bacteria > Bacteroidota > Bacteroidia > Bacteroidales > Prolixibacteraceae > UBA1413. Next base: position 2,234 of record CAYMXK010000080.1, on the reverse strand, counting down.
GAAACCAGGCGTGTGCCAGGTTTTAGCTCCAGCAGTTTAGGCCTGAGCTTCAGGTTAAGATCGGTAAGCAGGTACATGGTAATTACTGTTGCCTTCGACAGGTCGTACTCGAAAAGGTCCATATTCAGAAACTTAGCCTTATCACTAACTCCTTCAGTTGTGGCACGATGTTCCGACAGCCTGACCAGGTCTGGGTTAAATTCGATACCTGTTGCGTGTGCGCCCCGTTTGGCTGCTTCAATAACTATGCGTCCATCGCCCGACCCCAGATCGACAACGAAATCAGCCGGTCCCACGTTGGCTTTGTCGAGCATGGCTTTTACCAGTGAATTGGGAGTCGGCCACCAGATCACATCTTTACCGTCGATACCCTCTTCAGGGACAAACACAGGTTTCTCTACTTCGTTCTGAGACATTGCATGAAAGGGGAGCAAACAAGTTAAGGCGGCAATAAAGAGAAGCTTTTTAAATTGCATAGTCAAATGTTTTTAAGGTAAAAATGAATTGGACTCGTAAGCGTTAAGGCAAACTTACGGATTTTATATTTAAAATGTTCCAGCTAATACAGAAAACCGAATATCCAAAGCGGAAGGGACCCCATTACCGGGTATTCAATGTCATCTTTAACCAAAAATGAAAATTCAAGGCCTGATATCTGTCGTTGGCCCTTGTTTTTTCCACCGACCTCAAAGATCCATTTTCCGTCGACCATAAAATCACCTTTATGAGGATAGGAGAGCTTGTGGGAGACCTGCAGCTGACTGATGAAGAATGTTTCCCGAAGATTTCCCACGTCCGGTGATGAAATTGACAGAGCAAAGGCCAGATTGGTATTGTTCAGATATATCTTCTCAGGCTTTTGCAAAATGGACGTGCTAATGCCTGCCGGATACAACAATTGAATTAAACGAGCCTTTTCGAGGTAATGCAAATATGAAATCAATGAATTTCGGTGTATTCCACTTTTTTGGGCAAGTTTTGAAAGATTAGGCTTAAATGGGACATTTTCAGAAAGGATGTAAAGCAACTGGAGCATCTTTTTTGCATTCCGGATATCAAAATCCTGAATTTCAGCCATATCATATTCTATTATGATTCTTATTAGTTGCTGTAATCTTTGATGATAACCTAAAGGATCTTCACGGAAAAATGGATAATAGCCTTCAGTCAGATATTCCCTGAGATACTGCAATGGCCGAAAATCCGGACCAAACAATAATCTGATTTCGGTATGATGCTGAGTTACTTGCTCAAAAGATAGTATGGGCAGATTAACCCCATATTTGTAGTTAATGTATTCGCGATAGGAGAGTCCGTAAAGCTCAAACATCAGTGCACGACGGCTCAGGTCTGCTTCCTCTCTGGCAATGTCTATGATAGATGATCCCGTGAAAACTATATGAAGGTCGGGGTAAAAATCATACAGATTTTTAATGATCTGTGCCCATCCGTGGTATTTGTGTACTTCGTCAAGGAACAAATATTTACCTCCTTGCTTATAGAATAAATCTGCAGTTTCCATAAATGGGTGCGCTGAAAAATAGAGGTCATCCAAAGAAAAGTAGGCAGCTTTTGAGGAGGGTAGCTTCAAATCATGTAATCGCTGAAGCAGCAGCGTAGTTTTCCCTGTACCCCTTGCCCCCTTTATTCCAATTAACCTGTTACCCCAATTAATCCTATCGGAAAGGTATCGTCGAAAGCTTAAATTAACCCGGCTTAACAGAAATTCAGATCTTTCAATAAGTGTATTCATTGCATTTTATATTGTGCAAATATAGTAATAATATGCACAACAGAATGTGCATAATACGTCTAAACTATGATTTTAACTGTTTTTATGATGGACTTTGCTATTTTTCTCTCAACACAAAAATCTACCCTTCTTGTCCCGATTCGCTCCCCTTTATAGAAAAGTGGCATCACAAATTCACTTTCAAAATCAACTTGTTGATTCCCAAATTCAATAGCAAATGCGCGCTGATCAATCACTTCCTGAAAACCATTGCCCAGCGTGTTATGCACTCTCATAGCGCACCCGATAATTTAGTAAGTCTGTTCATCTTCAATATTTTGTTCACATTGTTATTTTTTAATCCTGTTTATCCTTCAATCCTGCAAATCCTGATGCAGACATTTTTTCATCCTCCCTGATATAGCCATCTTCGAGCCTGATGATCCGTTTTCCGTATCGGGCATATTTTTCGTTATGGGTAACCTGGATAATGGTCATACCT
>CAYMXK010000079.1:0-14549 GCA_964393915.1 uncultured Prolixibacteraceae bacterium | reverse complement strand
CAATGCCGATTTCCCCGATTCCGTAAAATGTCTCTTTTTCGAGCCATGTTTGCACCAGCAAGAGTTGTTCCTTGTAGTTTTTGCCGACCGAGGTGGGGTGGAGACCCATAAGGGGATAGCAAATACCAGGATAGGCGTTCCTTAAAGCCAGCATGCTGCCAATTGATTTTTCGTCAATATTGGGTAATACTATTTTTTTTACACCAGCTTCTATGGCATTGCTGATAATCACATCTCTGTCGTCATCGAAATCTTCGGAATAGAGGTGTGCGTGCGTATCAATGAGCATATTTTTTTCGCAAAGGTAATAAGTGAAACTTAAATATTGAATTCCTTCCTGGCGGGTCTTAGATTTTGTCATCAGACAAAACGTGAAAGGCCTGCATTTTCCGCAAGCCTTTCATGATTGATTAGTTAGATTAAACTATACCCTGAGCGAGCATCGCTTCGGCAACTTTAACAAATCCTCCTACATTGGCCCCTTTTACATAGTCGATTTTATCACCGTTTTTGCCGTAGGCAACACAGGTGTTATGTATATCGCGCATAATCACCTGAAGCCGTTGGTCAACCTCTTCTCTCGACCAGTTGAGCCGCATGCTGTTTTGAGCCATTTCGAGTCCCGATACTGCCACGCCGCCTGCATTCACTGCTTTACCCGGTGCATACCTTATGTGGTGCCCGAGGAATTCGGCTGCTTCGGCGGTGCAACCCATGTTAGAGGCTTCTCCTGCCAGTATACACCCATTCTTTACCAGTTCTTTTGCATCTTCCAGATCGAGTTCATTCTGGGTGGCACATGGCAAAGCGATATCAGCCTTTACCTCCCAGGGTTTTCTGTCAGGAATAAACCGGGCTCCAAACTCCTGTGCATAAGGTGCAACAATATCCTGGTTGCAGGCCCTTAACTCAAGCAGGTATTCAACTTTCTCTCCGGTAATCCCATCCGCGTCATAAATGTACCCATCAGGTCCTGAAATAGTAATTACTTTACCCCCAAGTTCGTTGATTTTTAGTATAGCACCCCATGCCACATTTCCAAAACCGGAAACTGCAAATGTGTGGCCTGCTATGTCTTTGCCCATTAATTGCAGCATGTGCCTGACAAAATAGACTGCACCATAACCGGTGGCTTCCGGACGGATCACACTGCCTCCCCATCCTATACCTTTTCCGGTAAATACGCCGGTAAATTCATTTTTCAACCTCTTGTATTGTCCAAACATATATCCTACTTCACGGCCACCAACACCGATATCTCCTGCCGGGACATCGGTGTTGGGTCCGATGTGCCGGTATAATTCATTCATAAAGGACTGGCAGAAACGCATAATTTCGCCGTCGGACTTCCCTTTTGGACTAAAATCTGATCCTCCCTTTCCTCCCCCCATGGGCAGAGTAGTGAGGCTATTCTTGAATGTTTGCTCGAAGCCCAGAAATTTTAAAATGCTTAATGTTACTGTGGCATGAAACCTGATGCCTCCTTTGTAAGGACCAAGTGCTGAGTTGAATTCTACGCGATACCCGCGGTTTATCTGTACTTCTCCACGGTCGTCCACCCAGGGTACCCTGAAAATGATAACCCTTTCCGGTTCACACATCCGTTCCAGAATCTTGTTCTTCTGGTATTTCGGATTTTTTTGATAGTAGTCCCAAACTGATTCGGCAACTTCCTGAACAGCCTGATGAAACTCTTTCTCTCCGGGAGTTCTTATCTTCAGGCCTTCCATGAATTCAATAATTTCAGCTTTCATCTCATTATAGTTGTTAGTTCTTAAAGGATTTTTCATGTTTTTCGGTATTCGATTGAATGCTTGTGCATTTCGGTGAAACTACCATGAAACATTGATTCAAATTTAGGTAAGTTGTTCGGTATTTCATGGAGTAACGGCTAAAATCACTATTTATTAAATGGCAGAATATCAGGGATATACAACAGGAGAAAAGATGTTAAAGAACACTCTCTGACAAACATCATAATTTTGATGGAGCGAAACCCCGTCTGACCGGCAATTTTAAAATAAAAAAGCCCTTCTCCGTTGCCGGAGAAAGGCTAAATTTTTATGCATATTGCAGTTTAGGCGTATTACATCATACCGCCCATGCCGCCACCCATTCCCGGGTTTGGCATCGCTGCCTTGTCTTCTTTCTGTTCTACAATTACTGCTTCGGTCGCAAGCAACATACCCGCAATTGAGGCTGCATTTTCAAGTGCAACGCGGGCTACTTTTGCAGGGTCAATTACACCACCTTCGTAAAGGTTCTGGTACATGTCGATACGTGCATTGTACCCGAAATCGCCTTTGCCTTCCTTAACCTTCTGCACTATTACAGCACCTTCTTTTCCGGCGTTTTCAACGATCTGGCGAAGCGGTTCTTCGATGGCGCGTTTGATAATTTCAATACCTGTCTGCTCATCGTCGTTGTCCCCCTTAAGGTCTGATAAAGCATCGATAGCCCGAACATAGGCCACGCCGCCGCCGGGAACAATACCTTCTTCAACTGCAGCGCGGGTTGCGCTCAAAGCATCGTCAACACGGTCTTTTTTCTCTTTCATTTCTACTTCAGAAGCTGCACCAACGTAAATAACTGCTACTCCACCGGCAAGTTTTGCGAGGCGTTCCTGCAGTTTTTCACGGTCGTAGTCTGATGTGGTAAGCTCGATCTGCTTCTTGAGCATGTTTACGCGGGCTTTGATAGTATCTGCCTCACCATGGCCACCAACAATTATTGTATTTTCCTTGTCGATAGTTACCTTTTCTGCAACTCCCAGCATCTCCAGCGTGGTCTGCTCCAATTTCATACCTTTTTCTTCGGTAATCACATTGCCTCCTGTAAGAACGGCAATATCTTCGAGCATTTCCTTGCGACGGTCGCCAAAGCCAGGGGCTTTAACAGCAGCTACCTTCAATGCACCGCGAAGACGGTTTACAACAAGGGTTGCAAGAGCTTCCCCATCCACATCTTCCGCAATGATCAGCAATGGTCTGCCGCTCTGTGCTGTCTGTTCAAGCACAGGAAGCAGATCTTTCATCGTACTGATTTTCTTATCGTGGATAAGAATAAACGGATTATCGAGTTCGGCTGCCATTTTTTCAGTGTCGGTTACAAAATAGGGTGAAATATAACCGCGGTCGAATTGCATACCTTCAACAACGTCAACATAAGTGTCGGTTCCTTTCGATTGCTCAATGGTAATTACCCCTTCCTTGTGTACTTTTTCCATTGCTTCGGCAATCAGTTTGCCGATTGCATCGTCGTTGTTAGCCGAAATTTTTGCTACTGATTCAATTTTGGCATAGTCATCACCAACATTCTGTGACTGTGCTTTCAGACTTTCCACCACCCTGATTACCGCTTTATCTATACCCCGTTTGAGGTCCATCGGGTTGGCTCCAGCAGCAACATTTTTCAGGCCAACTGAAACGATTGACTGCGCCAGAACCGTGGCAGTTGTTGTACCGTCACCGGCGTCGTCACCCGTTTTGGAAGCTACTTCCTTCAACATCTGCGCGCCAAGGTTTTCATATGGGTCTGACAACTCAATTTCTTTGGCAACAGTTACACCATCCTTGGTAATCTGAGGTGCACCAAATTTTTTCTCAATTACTACGTTGCGCCCTTTTGGGCCGAGAGTAACCTTTACTGCATTGGCCAGCTGGTCAACACCTTTTTTGAGCAAGTCTCTTGCTTCAATATTGTTTTTAATCTCTTTTGCCATTTTTATTCAATATTTAAAAGTTTAATTTGCTGATTTACTGAATGTACAGAACGTCGTTCTGTGACATAAGCAAGTAGTCAACTCCATCAATCTGCAAAGTGGTTCCTGAATATTTACCGTAGAATACAGTATCACCTGCTTTTACTTCCATGGGCTCATCTTTTTTTGCCTCGCCCGTCAGGACAACCTGGCCCAACTGTGGTTTTTCCTTCGCTGAATCAGGAATAATGATACCGCTTGCCGTTTTTGTTTCGGCTTCCTGTGGTTGCACCAGGATTTTTCCTGCAAGAATTTTACCTTTTAATTCTGCCATTGCTTTAAATTTTTTTTGGTTTGACATTATATTTTTTTAAAATCGACATTGGCTCTGTTCATATATTGTGCCAACCCTCGTATGGCGCTTATATGGATGAATGTAAAGACATTTTTGCATACCGTTGTTGCCATAATTTGTCAAAAATAGCTTTAAAATATAGTAAATCAGCATGATAGTGTATTGTGCACTGTTGCTGTCAGACTGTCAGGGAGTGCAGGTGTGCCGGAGACAGCAGCATGACATGGACAATAAAAAAGGGCCGTCCCGGAGAGACAGCCCTGTATATTATCCAAAGTGTAAATCAGGTTATTCGTTTACCGGTTCCTGGTTTTCCGGTTCTTCAGCCTGTGGCTGACTTTCTGTTCCTGGTGATGGAAAACTTGGTATTTGGGTTGGATCCGGAAGATTCTGAATCTGCTCCTGGATCATCGACCTGTCAACACCTGCTTCACCTCTGGGAATAAAGGCAGAACCCATGATGGATAGAACAAGCAATGCACCTGCCAGTGACCATGTGGCTTTTTCCAGAAAATCGGCAGTTTTACGCACACCCATTACCTGGGTTGATGCCTGAAAATTGCTGGCCAGGCCGCCTCCTTTTGAATTCTGTACAAGTACGATCAATACCAGAAGAATACAGATAATAAATATGAGAACAGTGATTAATGTATACATATCGCAAAACTATTAAAGGTTCAATAATGATTTAACTTTCTCAATGCGGGCTGCAAAGTAAATACTTTTTTCCGGATATTTCAAACTTAATTTCTCAAATGCTGCGACTGCCTTTTCGAATTGGCCTTGCGACAAAAGGATATTGGCAAATGTCTCTGTTACAATATCGTCGTTTTCCGTAACTGCCCTTTCTGCCAGGTCGGAATGGGTATTTGAATGGTGTAACGATTTTCTTTGGAAATCACCTCCATTCGACAAAAAATTCTCAATCAGGGACATTTTGTCTTCCTGGTTGTTCACATGAGTAGGCGTTTTCTGTGCCTCAGATTCGATGTTGTAATCGGCAATCATTAAATATTCCGCATTTTGCTGATTCCCGTCATGTGCTGATACCGGGGATTCAAGATATTTCTTCAACCATTTGCGGTCAGAAATTCTTATGGCCATCAGAGACAGATGCCCTTTATAGGTTTCGTCGCCAATATTTTTCAGATTTTTAATCCAAAGTGCCCATCCCAGATCAAAGGCAGGAAACTCTTTGGTGAGACTTTCGGTTGCTGGCAGGGTTTCCCAGTTTAGTAAACCAGGATTCCTTAAATATTTATGGAGCTCTGTGGTTGTCATTTACCAGTTGGCTATTGTTGCATTGAAAATATCATCCATAAGCTTTTCCAGGATTTCCGGCACAATGCTGCTTTCTACATCGCTGAGGCTTAAGCTGCTTGAAAAATCTTCAAATGAGGTAAACGTGCGTTCGAAATCCTGCTCATGGTCACGGTTGTTGGTGAATTTTAGCCTAATCCCAATGGTTAGCCGGTTTTGTGCTGCCAAATCTTCTTTTTGAATGGCCATTGGCCGTACCTCATATTCGGTAATCTGCCCTTCAAAAACAAGATCACCATTTTCGGTTTGTTCTCTCAGAGATGTTTGCTTCAGTAATTTTTCTTTAAGCTTCTCGACAAAATCCGTACTGAGGGTAGGATTAATCAATCTGGCACGGTTGGGGAAATAATATACCGAAAATGTTTTCACATCGGGTGCAATACTTGCACCTGTAAATGTATAGGATACTTTGCAGGCGGGAACAACCACTGCCATTAAAATCAGCATCAATCCGGAAATGCCATATAATAGATGTTGTCTGTTCATCATTTTAACCTTCGATAGTATATTCTTTGATTTTCCGGTAGAGCGTGCGCTCAGAAATCCCAAGCTCCTGGGCAGCCAGTTTCCTTTTCCCATTGTGTTTTTCAAGAGATTTCCTTATAAGTTCAATCTCTTTGTCCTCGAGCGAAAGAGATTCTTCCACAAATTCTTCAGTATCCTGTATGTCCTCTTTGCTGAAACTGTCAATTTGCATAGGAGCTGCCGGCTTCTTTTCAGAAACCACTTCAATTTTATCGTTTTGATAAAGTTTCCTGATAATTTGGGCATTGTCTTCTTTGACGCCTGTTTCTTCACGGTCATGCATTAGATCGAGAACAAGCTTTTTCAGATCGTTCATATCTCTTTTCATATCGAACAATACCTGGTAGAGAATTTCGCGTTCACTGTTAAAAGTTTTTTCTCCCGACCCTTTGAATAATGCGGGAAGATTACTTGTCATACCTGCCGGCAGGTAAGTTTTGAGCATTTCCGCCGACACATCCCGGTTTTGTTCGATGATCGATATCTGTTCTGTAATGTTTTTTAATTGCCTGACGTTTCCCGGCCAGTTAAATCCGGAAAGCACATGCCTGGCTTCATCATCCAGTCTGATGGGCGGCATCCGGTATTTGTCGGCAAAGTCACTCGCAAACTTTCTGAATAGCAGGTGGATGTCGTCGGGCCGGTGGCGCAACGGAGGGATGGTAATGGGGACAGTGTTCAGCCTGTAGTATAAATCTTCCCTGAATTTTGTCTGCTGGATTGCCTCCGGTAAATCAACATTGGTGGCTGCAATCATCCGGACGTTGGTTTTTAGCATTTTCGATGAACCGACTTTGATAAATTCTCCGGTTTCCAGCACGCGCAGAAGCCTTACCTGGGTCGACAAAGGCAATTCACCGATTTCATCGAGAAAAATGGTTCCGCCGTCGGCCTCCTCAAAATATCCCTTGCGCTCGGCTAAGGCTCCTGTAAATGATCCCTTTTCGTGTCCGAAAAGCTCTGAATCGATAGTCCCTTCAGGTATTGCACCGCAGTTTACGGCAATATACTTCCCGTGTTTACGTGCAGAAAACTGATGTATAATCTGAGGAAATATTTCCTTCCCGGTTCCGCTTTCTCCGGTAATCAGGACCGACAAATCAGTTGGTGCTACCTGCACAGCCACCTCAATGGCACGGTTAAGCCCGGGTGCATTTCCAATTATTCCGAATCGCTGCTTTATTCCCTGTACATCCATATTGTTTCTCAAAAGTTTGCAAATTTACAACTTTTCGGGCGGAAATTCTCACCCAATATTTGAATTAACCATTTTTTGGAATTGAACCAGTATATTTGCAAAATACTGACAGCATGAAGTTTATCGTAATTATACCAGCACTTTATCAATCGACGCGATTCCCCGGAAAACCGTTGGCGTTGATTAACGGAAAACCTATGATTCAGTGGGTTTATGAAAGATCTGCTGAGGCACTCAGCGAAGTATGGGTGGCTACCGACGATCAGCAGATTCTGGATGCTGTGGAATCATTTGGAGGAAATGCGATCATGACCTCTTCTGATCACCGGAGCGGAACCGACCGTTGCGCCGAAGCGGCATTAAAGCTTTCATCGGGTATTGATTTCGATGTAGTTGTAAATATTCAGGGAGACGAACCGTTTATTCAGCCTGAGCAAATCAGGAAGTTGATGACTTGCTTTAAAAGTGATGCTGACATTGCCACGCTGGTAAGAAAAATCTCAGACATTGAGGAATTAACCGATCCGAACAAGCCAAAGGTGGTGCTGGGGGTCAATTCGTATGCACTGTATTTCAGCCGTGCAGCTATTCCGTATACCCGCGATTATGAGATGGGAAGATGGCTACAAGAAGTAAATTACTGGGCCCATATCGGAATTTACGCCTTTCGAAAAGATATTTTACAGCAAATTACCAGATTACAGCCCGGAACACTTGAAAAAGCTGAGTCACTCGAACAGTTACGATGGCTCGAGAATGGCTACAAAATTAAGGTTGCGGAGACTGATTATCATAGTTTTGGAATTGATACGCCCATAGATTTAAAGCGTGCTTTGAAACTTTATTTTAAATAATGCGTCTATTATTAAGAAAAGGCATTATTTTTGATTAATGTGAGTTATATAAAAAATGGATGGATGAAAATTCTACTTATTATATTTATCTCTTTTCTGGGAATTTCTGGTCTCAGTGCGCAGGATTCCAGCTGGCAGGCAGCCGGAAACAATGCCTGGCAGCCTGCCATAAATGAAACCAGTGTTGCCCTGGATGTTAAAGTATTCCCTAATCCCGTTTCCGATAAAAGGGTAAATGTTGAACTTTCTGACCAATCTATTCAGGAGTTGAGAATTACCAATATTGCAGGTTCTGTTATTTTTAGCAAAAGATTTCAGATGCCTGTTGACCGTTATCAGGTGTTTCTCGCTGATGTTCCCAATGGTGTTTACCTGCTGAGAGTCACTTCTGATGGGAATCAAACCCGCACAACCAAGTTAATGATAAGAAATCAATAACCTGATAAATAAGATAGACGTAAAGTGCCGCAACAGCGGCATTTTTTATGTCTTATCTTCTTCTCGTGGTTTTTGACCTTGAGGTTGTTGTGGTTTTAAGTCCCAAAACCCCCAGTATGCCACGGGTTACCTCTCTGGCAATGGTGTTGGTAACCGGGCTTTTCAAAATCTTTTCAAACATACCTTGTTGTCTGGATGATCGGGCAGGGGGTGTTGATTTCTGCCTTGCATTAGCAGGTTCCTGCCGGTCTGCCATCTGCTGTTGCTCTTCAATCCGCTCCATTAACAGCTCATGGGCGCTTTCCCGGTCGATTTCCCTGTTGTATTTTTTTACTAATTTTGAATTATTGACCCGGGTATTAATCTCGTCACCAGTAAGAATATCCATCCTTGATAAAGGGGGTCTGATCAGTGTGTGAACCAATTGGGTTGGCCGGCCTTTTTCATCCAGTGCTGTAACCATTGCCTCCCCTGTCCCCATCGTGGTTATCAGCTCATTTGCGGTATAAAATTCGGACAAGGGATAATTTTCAGCCGCAGACTTAATGGCTTTCCTGTCTTTTGCAGTGAATGCCCTTAACGAGTGCTGAACCTTCAAGCCCAGCTGGCCAAGAACACTGGCGGGAATATCATCAGGCGACTGAGTAACCAGGAAAATGCCTACACCCTTGGACCGGATTAGTTTTATCGTGGTTTCAAACTGGTCAAGTAAGGTTTTAGACGCATTGCTGAATATAAGATGGGCTTCGTCAAAAAATATAACCAACTCCGGTTGATCAGCATCCCCTCTTTCCGGCATTTTCTGGAATATTTCGGCAAGCAGACAGAGCATAAATGTAGAAAACATAACCGTGTTGCTTTGAATATCAACAACCCTGAGTATATTGACCATGCCTCGTCCTTCTTCATCAGTCCGCATGAAATCGAAGATATCAAAAGAGGGCTCTCCGAAAAAAAGATTGGCCCCCATCTGCTCCAGGCTGGAAATATTTCTAAGTATGGTACCAACCGTTGCGGTCTGAAAATAGCCATAATCTTTCATGAAATCTGATTTGCCTTCCTCCTGAATGTAGCGAATCACAGTTTTAAGATCTTTTATATCAAGAAGGGGAAGGCTTTTATCGTCACAATATTTGAAAATCATGGACAGGACTCCGGTCTGGTTGTCATTCAGCCCAAGAATTTTAGCCAATAGCATCGGTCCGAATTCAGACACAGTTGCTTTAAGTTTTACACCCGGTTCATTGGAAATGGTCATTAGCTCAACAGGGAATCCAACCGGTAGCCAATCCATGCCGATTGTCTGCGAACGCTTTTCAATTACCGGATTCAAACTTCCCGGAGCGGAAATGCCACTGAGGTCACCCTTTACGTCCATAACCAGAGAGGGAATTCCTGCAAGCGACAACTCTTCTGTAATTACCTGCAAAGTCTTTGTTTTTCCCGTGCCTGTTGCTCCTGCGATCAAACCATGACGGTTCATTGTCTTTAAAGGGATTCTTATCTGACATCCTGTTTCCTGATCCTGATCCAGTATTGCAGAACCCAGTAAAATGGAATCTCCTTTGAAGGTATAACCGGACCGCATGGTTTGCACGAATCTTTCTTTTAAATCCATAGCCGTAGTTTTTCTGATGGTACAAATCTACTTTTTTTGTAAAGGCATATCACACAAGAACTTTTAAACCCGAAGGAATTTTCTGATCATGGGTGCGTGTTCAATTGAATAAAGGAAAAAAAGTGTTGTGTTATCTTGCAGGTAAGGTGTTAAAGATCTCTTAATATCATGCAATAATGGCTGGCCGATGCCCCGCAGAGAAACATTTTTCTAACTTTGCAACTGATTTTTCAGGAAATAAATATTTAGCGAAATAACATGGACTACAAGTTTTGGGAGATAGAGCCGAAATGGCAGCAGTATTGGGAGAAAAACAATACCTTTCGGACGGAGAATGACTTTTCCAAACCAAAATATTACATTCTCGATATGTTTCCCTATCCCTCAGGTGCTGGTTTACATGTCGGACACCCCGAAGGATATACAGCTACTGACATCATCAGCAGGTACAAGAGAATGAAGGGTTTTAATGTGCTTCACCCAATGGGTTGGGATGCGTTTGGCCTGCCCGCAGAACAGTATGCCATGCAAACCGGTACACACCCTGCCATAACTACGCAAAATAACTGTGATGCTTTTCGGAGGCAGATTAAGTCATTGGGTTTAAGTTACGACTGGGAAAGAGAGATCAATACTACCGATGAGAAGTATTTTAAATGGACCCAGTGGATATTTATTCAGCTTTTCAATACCTGGTATGACGCTGATCTGAAAAAGGGCAGACCAATTTCTGAGTTGCCGGTTCCTGCGGAGGTCACCGAGCAGGGGGCCGGGGCCGTTGAACGTTTTATTTCAGGGAAACGTCTTGCCTACTATGACAATGCCCAGGTATGGTGGTGCGGTTCATGCCGTACCGTTTGTGCCAATGAAGAGGTTTTAACCGATGGTTCGCATGAAAAATGCGGGAACCAGGTAATCCGTAAGAATTTAAAGCAATGGTTATTAAGAATTCCTCATTATGCCGAGCGGTTGCTCGAGGGGCTTGATTCGCTCGACTGGCCTGAAGGGGTAAAAGATATGCAACGGAACTGGATAGGGAAATCTTATGGTGCTGAAGTTGACTTTGCGCTTGAAGGGTTGGATGAAACGCTCAGGGTGTATACAACACGCCCTGATACCTTGTTCGGAGCAACATATATGGTTATTTCGCCGGAGCATCCCATGCTGGAAAGAGTTGTAAGTGAAGAAAAGCTCTCTTTATTAAAGGATTATATTCATGGTGCGTCGTTAAAATCAGATCTCGACCGCACTGAACTGGCCAAAGAAAAAACCGGGGTTTTTACTGGCAGGTATGCCATCAACCCGGTTACCGGCAACGCAATCCCTGTCTGGGTTGCCGATTATGTACTGATGGGCTATGGTACCGGTGCCATTATGGCCGTTCCGTCTCATGATATGCGCGACTTCGAGTTTGCCAAAAAGTTTGATCTTCCCGTGGTTTGTATTCTCGATCCCAAGGATGCTGATCCTGAACTGCGTGAGAGAGTGCTCGCCGGTGATGCCTGCTGGACTGAAGATGGTCTTTATATCAACTCTGCCAATACCGATTTTGGAATTGACATTAACGGATTGAATAAAGCCCGGGGAATTGAAACCATCATTAACTGGCTGGGACAGAGAAACCTTGGCAAGGCAACGGTAAACTTCAGAATAAGAGATTGGCTTTTCAGCCGGCAGCGTTATTGGGGAGAGCCTTTCCCTGTTATTCACTGGGAGGATGGAAGTATTTCCCTTGATGAGAACCTGCCTGTGGTACTGCCTGCCCTTGAAAAATTTGAACCTGGCGAAGGGGGAGAATCACCCCTGGCAAATGCCGGGGAATGGCTGACCGTTACAGATTCCGATGGCAGAAAAGGACGGCGTGAAACCAATACCATGCCTCAGTGGGCCGGTTCCTGCTGGTATTATCTGCGTTATATTGATCCTGATAACAGTGAGAAAATATTTGATCCCCGGCTTGAGCAGTATTGGATGCCTGTTGATTTATATGTCGGAGGCGCCGAGCATGCAGTTCTTCATCTGTTGTACAGCCGCTTCTGGCACAAGGTTTTGTTTGATCTGGGAATTGTTTCTACAGAAGAGCCCTTTACAAAATTGTATAACCAGGGCATGATCCTGGCCTTTGCATACGAAACTGCCACAGGTGCCAAGGTGAGTTCAGATCTCGTGGAAGAGAGGGAGGCGAAATATTTTCATACGGAAACCGGTGAAGAACTGCGTCAGATTGTGGCAAAGATGTCAAAATCACTAAAAAACGTAGTCAACCCGGACGATGTTGTTCATAAGTACGGTGCCGATTCGCTTCGTCTGTATGAGATGTTCATGGGTCCGCTCGATGAACGCAAGCCTTGGGCTGACAGCGGGGTGAAAGGAGTTTTTAATTTCCTGAACCGTGTCAACAGGTTTTTTAACGACATCAGCAATATCACGGAGGGAGAGGAGGATCCTGAAGTGGTTAAGCTATTGCACCAGACAATAAAGAAGGTAAGCTTCGATATTGACAACATGAAATTCAATACGGCCATTTCTTCCTTAATGGTTTTTAATAACCTCGCTTTGAAAAAGGGCAGGGTTACTTTGGATACCGCCCGCACTTATGCCAAAATTCTTTCTCCATTTGCCCCGCATCTTGGAGAAGAGTTGTGGCAATTGTATGGGGGCGAGAAGACACTGGCTTATGAACCATGGCCTGAAGCCGATGAGAGATTATTGGTTGAAGAGTTCTTTGAGTACCCGGTTTCCTTCAACGGGAAGATGCGGTTTAAGCTCGAACTCCCGGTAAACATGTCTGTTAGTGAGATTGAAACAATAGTGATTAATCATGAAAAATCGGAGCGCTACCTCGACGGCAAGTCGCCAAGGAAAATGATCGTTGTCCCCGGAAAAATAATAAACGTGGTAGTTTAGAGAATCTTAAATACGATGAGAGGGAAACTGAGGAGACAAATTCTGAACATAGAAGATTACGTAATTATTACGGTTGGCCTTCTGATGTTTTCACTGGCCTGGACACTTTTTATTATTCCGGCTCAGATAACGGGTGGCGGGGTAAGTGGCATCGGTGCCGTGTTGTTTTATGCCACCGGAATACCTGTTGGAATCACCTACTTTTTGGTGAATATATTCCTGGTAGCCCTTGCAATAAAAGTGCTTGGTGCCAGTTTCGGGATTAAGACCATCTATAGTATGAGCGTGGTTTCCATTGCACTTACTTTTTCACAGCAACTCGTCACTGCACCTATTGTTGACGACACCTTTCTTTCAGCAGTACTCGGAGGTATTCTTTCCGGAGTAGGCCTGGGAATCGTGTTTTCAAAGGGAGGAAGCACGGGGGGCACCGATATCATTGCCGCAATTATAAGCAAATACCGCAATGTAAGCCCGGGGAGGGTGATAATGTATTGCGATGTGATAATAATTACCTCCTCGTTTTTTGTGCTCAAGTCGGTCGATAAAATGGTATATGGATTTGTCACCATGGGGGTGGTTTCCTATTCACTGGATGCTGTTTTGAGCGGGGCAAACCGTTCGGCCCAGATGTTTATTTTTTCGAGGAAGTGGGATGAGATCGCTGATTTCATTAATCAGCAAAGATACAGGGGCGTAACCATCCTCGACGGAGTTGGCTGGTATACCAAGGAGAACGTCAAAGTGGTTGTGTCGGTCGTCCGAAAGCGTGAAACCGGGGCAATATTTCGCAAAATCAAGGAGATAGACCCCGACGCTTTCATATCCATGGGAAGTGTTATGGGAGTTTATGGGCAGGGATTTGATCAACTAAAATTATAGAATGAGAAGATATTGGGCTGAAATTACCTTATTTATTCTGGTAACGGGAGTGTTGCTGATATTCTTCAGCGACATTAATGAGTATGAAAATTTCGAAGAATTGGTAGAGGAACCTCTTCCTGAGATGAAATTTGGATTGCCGGTCGATTCCTTTTTTATCGTAGAAGGGAAAATAAAACCTAACCAGAACCTGGGGGATCTTCTAACTGGGTTTGGGGTCAGCATGGCAAATGTTGACAAGTTGGCCAAAAATTCAGTTGAGGTATTTGATGTACGGAAAATACGGAGCGGAAATAATTTTTACATCTTTCAAAGTCCCGATTCACTGCGCACGGCGCGCTATCTGGTCTATGAAAACAACCGTATCGACTATGTTATTTTCAGTCTCACTGACAGCCTGAACAGTTTCACAGGTCAGAGGGAGGTTGAGATAGTGCAGAAAACTGCATGGGGAGTGATTAATTCCTCCTTATGGAATACAATGGTTAATAATAACCTGAACCCGATACTGGCAATAGAGTTGTCTGAGATATTTGCATGGTCAATAGATTTTTTTGGTATTCAAAAGGGTGACCGGTTCAGGGTATTGTATGAAGAGCAACTGGTCGACGGAATGCCGGTGGGCATAGGCCCGATTCACGCAGTGCAGTTTGATCACATGAACAAGACATTCAGTGCGTACCGGTTTTATCAGGACGACCGTTTTGAATACTTTGATGCTGAGGGACAAAGTCTGCGAAAAGCATTCCTTA
>CAYMXK010000078.1:0-14855 GCA_964393915.1 uncultured Prolixibacteraceae bacterium | reverse complement strand
TATCAGATAATGTATACAGGTGCTGCTGATGCTTATAATTTTGCGACTGTAAATGTTTATGCAAATCCTGATCATCTTGAAAATCCTTACCAGGGAATTGATTTTAAAAAAATACATCCTGGAAAAGACATGAATAAAGAATTTGAAAAAACATTAAACGCACGAATATTGGTTAAGAAACAACTTATGAGCCGGGCGAGTTATGCTAATCCGGATGGAGGCGAGAATCCCGGACCACATAAATACATAGTTGTAAATTACATGAAGACAATTCCAGGGGGCAATTTTTTGAGTCTTGAAGGTGAAATTGCAAAACCTGTTAGCCAGGAACTTATTAAGAATGGTAGTTGGACAGGATGGAGTGTCTGGTCAAATGTTTTTCCAAGGGGAACAGGCATGGAATCAGATGTAGTTACAGTGGACAATTATGCGGATTTTTCAAAAATGGGGTCGTTTGATTACCGACAAGCATTTGAAAAAGCTCACCCCGGAAAAGATTGGTCTGAATTTGCAAATAAAATTGGAAGTTCCAGAAATATGGTTCGTTCAGAGTTATGGAAAGTAGTTGATTCTGTTTATGCAGGTCAATAAAGTGTACCTTGCTTAAGCCTGTTATCGTCAATCACAAAGCCTTTCACAATATATTCTTTAAGCGTTTGGGTTGTCCAAATCCTAAAACGGGTAGCCTGATAAGAGTTAACCCTATAACCTACTGCATTAATGGCATCGAGATGATCGAATTCTATCTCCCGTTCTACTTTTCGTTTTCCCTCGGTTTGAACTATCCGGAATTTCCGGATAGGTGAATCCTGTTGTAATTCGTCGCTTTCAAAAATGTTTTTCAAATGCTCGTTGATGGTTCGGACAACCAACGGTAGGCTTGATGAGATCGAGGCCTTTGCTAAAGAACATGGAATGGCTTTTAAATGTGTGGGCTTATTGACCATGGTAAGTGTGCAAACAGAATGGTTCATCATCCGGAAAAATGACAACAGGGAGAAAGCATGCCAAAATGTTGCACCCGGAAAACAAAAGAGACGTTGCCTGCAACGTCTCTACTCTCATTTTCAAGAGCGGGAAACGGGGGTCGAACCCGCGACCCTCAGCTTGGGAAGCTGATGCTCTACCACTGAGCTACTCCCGCATCTTTTGCATTTTAATTTAAATGTGTTGCAAAAGTAAAATAATTTGAAATAGATAAAGGAACATACCGAAATATTGATTGAATATTTTTTTATGGCAATTCAGCTGGCGCAGACATTTCCTAAAAAGTCCAATTAATTTGAAATCCGGGTACCTGACAAAGATGAAGATATGAGGACTACAGCACTTTGTTATTTGCATCAGGTCGACTTCTCCAGTATTTCCATTAGGCTTTCCTCACAAAGGAGGACAGGATTTCCTATCATGCTGGATGCTTTTCTTGCTTTTTCTGAAAGTGTGGAAAAATCGGTGGGGGAGACCCCGAACGTTGAAAGTTTTGGTATTCCGAGGTATTCTACCATCTCTTTTGCCCAAAGAATCCCATCTTGGGCGTTTGCTTCGGGGTTGCCGGTAAGCATCCGGGCCACCTCCCCGTATTTCTCAAGATAAGAGAATTGTTCCTGTTCCCTGATTGTCCTGATGTTGACCTCCATTACCGCTGGCAACAGGGCGGCACAAACTGCACCATGCGGCGCCGGGAACATTCCGCCCATCGGCCCTGCATAGCCATGTACTGCCCCCAGCCTTCCATTTGCCAGGGCAATTCCACCCAGCATTCCGGCCAATGCCATATTCTCCCTCGCCTCCAGGTCTTCCCCATCAATAAAGGCTCTTTGTAAGGAGAATGAAATCCTGCGGATTCCCTCCCTGCAAATCGCATCCGTGAGGGGACTTGACTGGTTCGAGACAAATGTTTCGAGCAGGTGGGTAAGGGCATCCATCCCGGTTGCGGCAGTAATGGGGGGCGGCATGGATACCGTCAGCGCGGGATCGACTACTGCCACATCGGGAAACATAAGCGGACTGCGCAGACTTACCTTCACCCTGTGTTCCGGGGAGTGGATAACCGCGTTTTTGGTAACCTCAGCCCCTGTGCCGGCTGTGGTGGGAATGGCAATAAACGGGAGGGGAGGAATGTCCAGGTTTTTTCCGCGTCCGATAACTTCCAGGTAGTCTGTAATCTCACCACTGTTTGGTGTCAGGGCTGCAATAGCCTTGGCGCAGTCAATCGCACTTCCCCCACCCAAACCGATTACCACTTCGCATCCTGTTGCGCGTGCAACCGCCACTCCTTCGGAAACAGATTCTATGGTTGGCTCGGAGCCGACTTTGAAATGGACGACATCGAACTCAGCAGGGGGAAGGTTATCTGTTAAACCCCAGGTCCGCCCTCCGCTTCCGGTGACCAGTAAAACCCTGCGTCCCATACCACGGACAATTCCGGGAACCTGATTCACTGTTCCTGTTCCAAAGATTATTCTTGATGCCGTGGCAAATTCAAAATTTAACCCCATCCCTCGTCATTAGGAAAAACGTTGGCAAACCGGATGCTGCTGCGCGGAACAGCCATCATTTCTGCTACAGCATCACGCCATTTTTTGTAGTGATCAGTTTCCTTGTGTTTCGCCGGATCTTCAGCCGTTCTGTAAACTTCCTGGAGAACAAACCAGGTTGGATCATTTTCCTGCTGGAGAACATCAAACCTTGCAATGCCTTCTTCCATCAGGCTATTCCGTGCATTTTCAGCCGTAGCTCGCTTAAAATCTTCAATATAACCTTCCTTTACCTGAACAAATACGTGTACAATATACATAGTGGCAGAATTTTTAACGAAGTTATGAAATACCGGTAAATATTTACCAAAAAATGGATAATTTGGCAAAATCTTATAGGATGGCATTGCAAAATAAGTTACAAAAGAATAAACCAAAAGATTGATATATGAGCGATTGTACGAAATGGATTGCGGGAGCATTGTGTTGTGCTGCTTTTACCGGAACTGCCGGCAATGCAATGGAAAAGTCACCGGCAGGAGCGGCGCCCAATGTGATAATCATCTTTACTGATGACCTGGGATATGGTGACCTGGGCGTATATGGGCATCCCACCATCCGGACCCCGCACCTCGACCAGATGGCTGCAGAAGGGCAGAAGTGGACCAGTTTTTACACAGCGGCTTCGGTTTGCACGCCAAGTCGTGCAGGATTGCTCACAGGCAGGCTACCCATCAGGTCGGGTATGTGCAGCGATACCCGGCGCGTACTTTTTCCCGATTCCAAGGGAGGGCTTCCTCAGAGCGAAATCACCATCGCCAGGGCTTTAAAAGAGAAGGGGTATCAAACCGCGGCTGTCGGGAAATGGCACCTCGGGCATCTTCCTGAGTATTTGCCAACTGCACATGGTTTCGACAGTTATTACGGCATTCCCTATTCCAATGACATGGACAAGGTCGAAGAGGGCAATCACTTCGTGCTGGCTGACAATGAGCGCTACCAGGCTTACAATGTGCCTTTGATGCGCGACAGGGAAATTATTGAGCGGCCTGCAGACCAGCGAACCATAACCAAACGGTATACCGAAGAAGTAGTCGCGAAGATCAAAAATTTCAAAAATGGGCCGTTTTTTATCTACCTGGCTCATTCATTGCCGCATATCCCCCTGTTTCGTTCAGAAGCGTTCAAGGATGTTTCCACGGCCGGTTTCTATGGGGACGTGATTGAAGAGATTGACTGGTCGGTTGGAGAGATACTGAAAACCCTGAAGGAACAGGGTGTGGCAGAAAATACCCTCGTTGTTTTCACTTCCGACAACGGGCCGTGGCACACTTTCCGGACCCATGGAGGTTCTGCCGGCTTGCTGAGGGGTGCCAAAGGGGGAACATTTGAAGGGGGCATGCGGGTGCCTGGCCTGTTCTGGTGGCCAGGATCCCTGAAGCCGGGTGTGGTTATGGATATGGCCACGACCATGGACCTTATGCCAACGGTATGTAAACTGGCCAATGTCCCCCTTCCCGGAGACCGGGTTTATGATGGGTATGATATTTCGCCTTTATTGCTTGGGACCGGGAAAAGCCCGCGCGACGCCGTTTTCTACTACCGCGGGCAAAAGGTTTACGCCGTCAGGAAAGGAGATTTTAAAGCGCACTTTATTATCCAGCTGGAATATGGAAGCAAGACAGCCCATCCTATCACAGAACCAGAGTTCGGGGCAACAAACGCCCCGGCAATCCAGGATCCGCCGCTCCTCTATAATGTAAGTATTGATCCGTCAGAAAAATACAATGTTGCCGGAGATCATCCAGAGGTAATTGCAGATATCCGTAAACTGCTTGAGGAGCATCTTTCAGGTGTGGTTCCGGTTGAAAACCAGCTCGAGAAGCGGTGATGAAAAGAAGGCATTTTATTGAAAGCACCTTGCTTGCAGGGATGTCGGCCGCTCTTTTGCCACTCTCGTTAAGGGGAATGGCCGACACTTCGCACACCGGGTATTTTCATTTGCCGGCGGCATCCATAAAGTCACCAAAAGCGCAGGTGCCCCTGGGGAAAAGGACCCCCTTCGGTTGGGATACTTTTGTGGTCCCTGCTGCCGGCGGGCCGGGGCGGGTCACTATTCAGTTTGAAAAAGCCACGGTTCCGTTCGGTGAAATGCGGTTGCGGCTTTGTTCGGTTATGGATATCCGTGAAGAAATATTGATTAACGTCCATTCTGCAGCTTCCAAATTGCTGATCGGCAGTTTTGATATCCGTTATCCCCATATTCTGCAACCTTTCGAGTTGCTGGTAGATCCTTCACATCATGCAGATGTGCTCCGCAAAGGGGTAACCCTTCAGATGGTCAGGGGGTCGGTTCCGATTTGGTTCCTGTCGCACAAAGGCTCCGGAGATATCTCCAACAGGGGACTGAGGGCGCATCTGTTGCTTAGCAGTGGGGCAGGAGCAGAAAGAGAATTCCGCTCAAAACTGGTTTCTCTGAATTCAGTTCAACAGTTTGGCTGGATGGAAGGATGTGTCCTCGATGGCCTGTTTGACATGTTCAGGAGCACGGGAGACCATGCTTTTCTGAGTACGGCAACGCAACATCTCAGCCTGTTCTTCGATGCAGACCGAAAGCTTGATTATGAGGATCCCCGCAGCAACATCCTGCACGATACAATTTATGGGATTGAATGTCCGCTTCCCATCGCCGTTATTGCCAAACTGGAGCCACGTCATCCGGTGGTGCAGCAATTGTCAGACTATTGCTTTGCCAACCAGTCGGATGATGGTCTGATTGGCGGCTCCCATATTACCACGGAGGGATGCTATACACTTGCCTACCCAATGGCTGAAGCAGCTGTGGCCCTGTCCAGTCCTGAGCTGGCAGCACTGGCAATCAGGCAGGTGTTGCTCAGGCATGAATATCTCTTCAAAGAAGGGCACATTCACCAGCGGGGAACCAGAGAGGGCCCCGACGGTTACGCCAGCTGGGCGAGGGGAGTGGCCTGGTATATGCTGGGGATGGTACGCACGCTGATCGCCCTTGAGAAAAACGAAGGCTTTTCCAATCTTGAAGGGGTGGCCGAAATCAGGCAATTGTATGCAGATGCGGTCAAATGGGTATTAAAATATCAGCAGCTCAATGGATTGTGGTATTGTTTTCTGAGGGAAGCGCTGACCGGGACCGATACCAGTGGATCGGCAGGGATTGCAGCAGCCATGGCTTTGGGAGAGAAACACGGCTTTCTTACTTTTTCCGTCAGAAAAGAGGCTGAGCTGACACGCGATACGCTTCTCAATATGCTTACTCCCGACGGTTTCCTTACCGGAGCAGCCCAGTCGAACAAAGCAGGTGAAGCACTCCAGCGAAGCGGATACCGGGTGATCTCTCCCTACGCATCAGGACTGCTGGCACAGCTAATCGCTGCTTTATAAAATCATACTTCCTGGTCCGTTCCTGTCCGGATGGTTTTTGTGGCAGTAATCTCACCCCACGAATTCTTTACGGATGGCAGGAAAAGGCTTTTTGGGGATATCCGGTCGAATTTTAGGATCGGATTCTCAGGCCGGGAAAAGTGCAAACCACAGCCGGTTTTCTGAACGGTTTTGATCCGGGATATCCAGCGATGGAAAGTCTCTTGTTAACATGTAAGGCTTATTGGCCATCATCTTTTTTTATAAACTGCAGGTTTCTTCGTAGTCCTTCAAAGCCTGTCCGCTTTACGGCCGACTTGCGGAAGAATTGGTTGAACAAGGGTTTATCCATTTGGTGCCATTGGTCATGCGACAGCTCCAGTAAACCGGGGGGCGGATCGAATTCAGGTTCTTCGTGGGCTTTTGCTTTAAGGTTCCAGGGGCAAACATCCTGGCATATATCGCAGCCAAAAATGCGGTTGTCGAACTGCCCTTTCAGGTTTTGGTCCAGTTCTCCCTTCAGCTCGATGGTCTGGTAAGAAATGCACTTGTTGGCATCGACCACCCGGTTGGCGACGATGGCTTTGGTAGGGCAGGCATCGATACAGCGGGTACAGGTGCCGCAGTGGTCGCGTACTTCATGGGGCTCATCATATGGCAGTTCGATGTCGATGACCAGTTCGCCGATAAAGAAGTAACTGCCATGCACCAGAGAGATCAGGTTGCTGTGTTTTCCCACCCAGCCTAATCCTGCTCGCCTTGCCCACGCCCGTTCGAGCACCGGTGCCGAATCCACAAACGGCCTCCCGTTGCAGGGACCTGCCTCTGCCCGGATAAATTCCAGTAATTGGCGCAGTTTGTCTTTCATGACAAAGTGGTAGTCGGTGCCGTAGGCATATTTTGATAGAACCGGTGCCCGGGGGTCAGCCTGAACGGCAGGGGTGTAATAGTTTTGCAGCACCACGATGACGGTCCGGGCATTTTCTACAAGGAGTCCGGGATCAAGACGCTTGTCGAGGTTGCGCTCCATGTACCCCATTTCCCCGTGCATCCCCTTGTCGAGCCAGGCTTTTAAATGCCCCTGATCCTCTTCAAGCATGGCAGAGGGCAAAATCCCGCAATCGAGAAAGCCAAGGTCGAGGGCTTTTTGCTTTATGGATATACTGACATTCTTCATTATTCGTTTTTCAGATCCGGCTTACGATTTAATTGATCAGAAATATTTTCCCAGGGCAAGTCCATTGACGCTGTTTTTATGTTGCCCTCAAAATTAGCAATTTGCCGGAGATGGGTAGACAAGACTGATGGAAAATGCTTAATTTAGAGCCCAAAGTCCGGGCTGAGGCGCTTCCCCAGGCAACGGCCCTTTGGGTGCGATGGATTCCGGCAGCCGTTTATAAGTGGCAAGAGCCGATGGGGTTAAGTTATACTCAACGGCCGCCACAAAGTGCGAGAGCTACTTAATGTGAGCGGATAACCGATGCCAAAAGTAACAGGCCTGCCTGGAAAGACAATGGAGTTATTGATATGTTCAAGCCGTCAGCGGCCATGTGGCATTATCAAAGCTCTCAAACCGGATTACCTTTACGGAATGTTGTCGGGACGGTTTTAAAGCGGATATCGATGGGGAGACCGGGATCATGGAACACGGATGCCTCAAAGATTGAGGCCCCATATTAAGGTGCCCGGAGAACATCATACGATCATCAGATTAAAGCAACTTAATGTAAAAATACAGACTATGAAATTACTGCATCTTATTGTAACCGGCGTTTTTGTTTTTATGGTATCTGTCGAGGCACAGGCGCAGGGAGCTTACGACAAACCGCTAAAGGAGGTTTTAAAGGAGATTGAGACGCGCTATTCGGTGAAGCTTTCATACAGTGATAACCTGGTGAGGGACAAGATTGTCAGCAATGCTTTCTGGCGTTTTCGTGATGAGGCAGAGCCGACACTTCAACTGGTTTTAGGGCCATTCGACCTGGTTTTTCATAAAAACAGCGCAGAAGTATATGAAATTTCAGCTTTTCAGTACCACCGCAGACCACCGGCAGAAGGTGTGAAGAATCTGCAAAGGATGCAGGCCCGATATGCTGATCGTTCTTCATGGGAAAAGCACCGGGACGAACTGAAAATCTGTATTCAGCAGCAGCTTAATCTGTTGCCATGGCCTGAAAAATCACCCCTTAATCCCATGTACACTCCCGCCAGGAAGCATGACGGATACACTACCGAAAATGTGGCCCTGGAAACCATGCCCGGATTATTCCTCAATGGAACACTCTATCGCCCGGCCAGGGGAAAAGGATCGTTTCCTGCCGTACTGCTGGCGCAAGGCCATTTCGAACTTCAGCGCTATGGTGAAGAACCGCAAATCCTTGCGGCCACGCTGGCCCGGATGGGGGCCGTGGTATTCAGTTACGACATGTTTGCCATGAACGAATCATTGCTGCAGTTTTCCGTGCAGGATCACCGGACAAGGACAGCCCAGGTGGTTCAAACCTGGAATTCCATCCGGGTGATCGACTTTTTATCAGGGTTGCCTTATGTAGATGCCCAGCGGATAGGCATGACCGGAGCTTCGGGGGGAGGAACGCAGACTTTCCTCGCGACCGCCCTCGATCCCCGGATAGCTTTGAGTGCCCCGGCGGTCATGGTCTCCTCATGGTTTTACGGAGGGTGTACCTGCGAGAGTGGCATGCCAATCCATACTTGTGGGCAAACGGGTACCAACAATGTCGAAATTGCCGCCATGGCAGCACCCCGTCCGATGTTGCTGGTATCAATCGGGAACGACTGGACTGCCACGACGCCTGAAGTGGAGTACCCCTATATCAGAAAGATCTATGATTTTTACGGCAGCAGTGATAAGGTTCAAAATGTCCACCTTCCCGATGAATTTCATGACTATGGTCCGTCAAAGCGGGATGCTGTATACCGGTTCCTTGCTCTTCATCTGGGGCTGAACCTGGATGCTGTATCCGGCAAGGAAGGCAAAACTGACGAGTCTGCCTGCAAGATTGAAGCTGCCGATGAAATGAAGGCATTCGGCAGTCAGGGCGAAAAATTTCCGGCCCATGCCATCAAGGGATTGGAGGAGCTTAAAAGAAAGTATCCGTTTCTGCCCTGAGAAAAAGGTAATTTGTACTTTTCATTTGTTCCAAAGTCAGTTTATCGTCATAAACTCCGTTATTTTTGGTATCCTGACAGTTCACACCATTTAAAAAAATAAATTACTTTTAGGGCTATGAAAACAACCATTGACCTTAATAACAACTGGCGGAAGGTGGCTTCAGCCATCTATACCAGAACAAGTGATTCAAAAATATTAGGTCAGGCAGAGGTAGATGTTACTGACCTTGAGGCTTATGTAGCTCAAAAAAGAAGAAACGGCATAAAGGTAACCACCACCCATGTCCTTACCCTTGCAGCAGCAAGGGCTTTGCGGTTTGAAGTACCGGAGCTGAACGTATATATTAAGCGTGGAAAGATCATCCAAAGGCTGCAGGTTGATGCTTTGGTGAGTGTATTGATTGAAGGGTCGGAGATGAGTACCGTAAAAATTCCGAATGCTGATATGGTCACGCTTGATGAGGCGGTTGATATTATGGCAGCACAGATAAAGGATACACGGTTAGGCCTTGAAAATAAGGCAATGGATATGAAAGCGAGGATGGCAGGCATCCCCTGGCCATTCAGGAAGTGGATTTTTAATTTGCTGAAGTATTTTACCATCACACATGCTATATCCATCAAAAGATTGGGATTAAACCCCAACAGTTTTGGGTCGTTTGTGGTTTCCAATGTGGGAACACTTGGACTGGATCTTGGTTTTCCTTCGCTTATGCCCATCTCCAACATTTCTTTTGTGCTGATGCTGGGTGCGGTAAACAAAAGACCCTGGGTGGTCAATGATGAGGTAGTTCCCCGCAAGATCATGTGGCTGGGATCGGCCCTTGATCACCGGGTATGCGACGGCTCCCACGGGGGAAGGCTCTTCCGCTACCTGAAGTATATCATCCAAAACCCCCATCTTCTGGAAACCAAACCGGATGAAGCCCCCAAAGTCTGATCATGCTTTGGCCGGATTTAATCAGTTTTTGCTGGCAGGCCTCAAGGAGGGCACAATCAAAGTAGTGCGTTGAACCTTGCGGGCCGTAAAATATCCAAGCCCCCCCTCTTTAAGATTAGACCGTATATTGGCAGGGGGACCGGCAAATAAAGGATTGCTAAACCCCGACTCACTTCTCAGTTCCGTGTAAAAATTGAGGTAGTCTTCGGTGATGGCCGACATCACCGTCGTGAGGGTATCACCTGCCACAAGCAACTCCCCGTCGAAAAATGCGACTGCAAAGCCGTTTGTATTTTTTCCGTTGAAGAACCGGTCGGGTGTAGCTGTAGTTCTCATGGTTGTATCGTTTCCGTTGATCCCTTTCAGGTAGGTTTCAAATTTGTAGAAATCTTTGGTCATGGGATCGCGGGCATACACCTTCACCAGCCAAAAGTCAAAGCGATCATTGTATTCTATCTGGGTGGAATCCAGACGGAAGTCTGTTGTTGGCATTGTTGTTTCGGCTGTATAGCGCGATGATCCTCCGATCTCCCGGTTGAGCCTGATATCGAGCTGATATGTTTCTCCGGGTATACCCTTGACAGCCATGGGAAGTGCATAGTATCCGCCTGTTCCAGAAAGTTCATTTAACACGAATGATTTATTATTATGGATCAGTCTTACATTGGCTCCTTTTACCGGAGGCGGTTCGTAATTGTAAAAATAACCGGTGGTGGTAGTCAGTCTGATCATGTGGTGAGCTGTTTCGTCTGTTATGCTGCCGTCGACCACAAGTCTCACTTCCGACCGGTCGAGTTCAATTTCGATCTGCTCGGTGCAGGACCAGGCAATCAGCAGCAGTGCCATCCAAATGTTCCATTTTAATCTCATGGCCATCAGAATTTAAAATTGTATGAAATTGCAGGCAGGATACCAAACAGATAGGTCATTTCGGCATAGGTAACATTCGACAGGTCGGGATCGTTGACAAAATTAATCACCCACGGATTTTTCCGGTAGTAGGCGTTGTAAACAGAGAGGTTCCATTCACCTTTCCATTTCCTGCCGGGCTTGTTTTTGCCCCTGAGGGTAGCCGACAGGTCGAGGCGATGGTAGTCGGGCAGGCGGTAAGCGTTCCTGTCGGAATAAACCGGTGCCAGAGTGTTGCCGATCTTAAACCGGCCGGTAGGGAATGTGACTGGTGACCCGGTAGCATAGACCCAGTTGAGTCCGGCGCTGAAACGTGGGCTTACATCGTAGTTCATCACCACAGATATGTCGTGTGGCCGGTCATAGCTTGCGGGATATTTATTTCCGTTGTTGATCTGAGGTATCTCCCTGAAGGTGCGTGACCAGGTGTAGCTTATCCATCCGTTCAACCGGCCTTCGGTGAGCGTGACCAGGGCTTCAAGGCCATAAGCCCACGCCTTTCCGAACCGGAGTTCCCCTTCCAGGTTGTCGTTCAGCAGCAGTTCTGCATGGTCTTTAAAATCAATTGCGTTGTGGTTGAGTTTATAGAATCCTTCGAGAGAAGTTTCGATGCGTGATGTCTGAAAGTTACGAAACAGTCCGGCAGAGAACTGATCGCCCAACTGAGGTTTAACATTGGGTGATGAGGGAAACCATATATCGAGGGGTGTGCCGGCTGTTGAATTCCTCGCCAGGTGTATATATTGCACATTGCGGTTATAGGCTGCCTTGAAGGATGTATTTTCTGAGAACTGGTATGCCATGCTGATTCGTGGTTCAATTGCCGCGAAGTTATTAAACAGTTTCCCCGGACCGTACCGGACAGAGTCGCTTTTTTCAAAATTCTCGTCGAAGCTGAATACCACCGATTCCCCTATATTGCTGAAGAGGCTGAGTCGAAGGCCGTACCTTATTACCAGGCGGCTGCCGGCTTTCAGTTCATGGCTTGCATATATCCCATTTCCCAGGGCTTTGTTTTGGGGAACCTCGATGGTTACCCAGGGAGAATTTGTTCCGGTACCTTTAACCTTCCCGGGACTGAAACTGTGCAGAGTGGCTGAAAACCCATAGTGCAGCGTATTTTGCGGATTGGCATACCAGGTAAAATCACCCTTTAGGGAGAAATCTTCCATTCCGGCACTCCAGTCGAAGGAGTTAGGTTGAGTGCGCGGAATACCCAGACTATAGTTGAAGCGCGTGTAAATCAGGGAAAAGTTGGAAAAGAGCACATTGCTGAATAGGTGGTTCCACCTTAAGGTGCCGGTCTGGTTACCCCACCCCAGGCCGAAACTTTCGTTTTTGAATATATCATTGCCCAGGTATCCTGAGATGAACAGCCGGTTGCGATCGTTGATAAAATAGTTGGCTTTCGCATTGAGATCATAGAAATAGAGGGAGTTGTCACGCAGTTGCTCGTCTTTCGCGAGCATCAGGAAAAGATCGGCGTAAGTGCGTCGTCCTGCCAGCATGAACGAAGACCGCTCTTTCTGTATTGGGCCTTCGAGCATCAGCCGCGATGAAATGGTGCCCACGCCTCCCTGACCATGAAATTGCTGCATGTTGCCGTCGTTCATCCTCACATCCACAACCGACGAGAGTCTTCCTCCATACCCCGCAGGAATATCGCCCTTACTCAGTTCAACGCTCTTTACGGCATCGTTGTTAAACACTGAGAAGAAGCCCATCAGGTGCGACGGATTGTATACGATGGCTTCATCGAGGAGGATCAGGTTCTGGTCGGGACTGCCACCGCGCACACTGAATCCGGAGCCGCCTTCGGATGTAGCCTGTACTCCCGGCAGGAGCTGGATGGCTTTAATCACGTCGACCTCCCCCAGAAAAGCAGGAATCTGCCGGATATTGCGAATGTCGAGACGGGTAACGCTCATCTGGGGTTTTATCAGATTGTCGTTGAAACGATCGCCCCGTACTACCACCTCTCCGATCATCAGGTCGAGCGATTCCAGCGAGACATTGATCACCGTATCTTTAGCTGCATCGATTCCGATGTCCTTTATCTGGTATCCAAGATAGGAGTAGCTCAGTATATGATTGCCCCTGGAAAGCCTGAGCGAGTAATATCCATAGGCGTTGGTGAGGGTGCCTCCGCCTGACGTGCGGATTGCCACAGAAGCGCCGATAAGCATTTCCCCGGTGCTGCTGTCGCGCACGTAACCGCTTACCGTAACCTGGTTGCGGTCGGGTACCTCTTCGGCCAAAATATTATATTGCAGGAGAGCCATCAAAAAGATAAAAAACAGCAGCCTCCTTTTATTGTTTATCATTCTCACCAATCGGAACGCAAAGAAAAATATTTATTCCCCAAAGATGCAAATTCTTAATCAATTGTGCATAGCCCGCGTTCCAAAGCAAACATGTTTTAATACAGCATTCTGGCCCTGATGGTGTGAGGGATCTTTCTGAGTTCATCCAGAATATTGCTGCCCAGCTCACTTTCCGTATCGATGATGACATAACCTATCTCTGCATCGGTCTGGAGGTATGCTGAAGCAATATTGATGCCCCTCGAGGTGAATACCTGGTTTACTTCGTGAAGCAGTCCGGGCATATTTTTATGGATGTGAAGGAATCTTTGCTTGTCTTCATTGGGCTGAAGGGAAATTTGCGGGAAATTGACTGCCCCGATGGAAGAGCCGTTGTCGCTGTATTTTATCAGTTTCTCTGCTACTTCTGTTCCGATCTTTTCCTGAGCTTCCCGGGTGCTTCCTCCGATGTGTGGCGTCAGAATTACGTTGTCGAATTCCAAAAGCACGGAATTGAACGGGTCGTCATTGGATGCAGGTTCTTCAGGAAAGACATCGGCTGCAGCGCCTGCCAGCTGTCCGCTCCGCAGGGCTCCTGCCACTGCATCATAATCCACCACAGATCCACGGGAGGCGTTGATCAGCAGCGAACCTTTTTTTATCCGGGTAAGCTGCGCTTCGCCGATCATATTGCGTGTGAGCGGTGTTTCGGGAACATGAAGGGTAACCACATCGGAAACGGCCAGCAATTCATCGAGTGAATGGCAGGGAATGGCTTTGCCCAGACTAAGCTTCTTTTCTATATCAAAATAGTATACGTTCATGCCCATTGCTTCCGCAAGGATAGACACCTGTGTGCCGATGTGCCCGTAACCCACAATGCCGATGTTTTTGTCGCGCACCTCAAATGACTGGTTCGCAGCCTTCAGCCAAACTCCGCGGTGGGCGGCGGCATTTTTCATGGGTACCTCCCGCATCAGCATGATACATTCGGCAACCACCAGCTCGGCTACAGAACGGGTATTGGAGAAGGGGGCATTGAAAACCGGCACACCCATCATTTTTGCTGACAGGGTATCAACCTGGTTGGTACCGATACTGAAACAGCCGATGGCAAAGAGTTTTTTCGCCTTTTGAAGGATGGCGGGGGTAAGCTGCGTCCTGGATCGAATTCCGATGATGTGCACATCCTTTATTTTGCGCTCCAGCTCTTTTTCTTCCAGAGCCGTTTTGGAATATTCTATCTGGGTGTAACCTGCTTTTTCGAAACAATGAACTGCCGAGGGATGAATTCCTTCGAGCAACAATACACGGATCTGGTTTTTGTTAAGTGAAAACTTCTGGGCCATGGTGTTGATGATAGTTTTTACAAATATAACAGCATTGAGAGAATGTCGCGCCGGGATTAGCAGAAAACCTGCACATGCCTGAAAATTCCTCAAAATTAAAACAGCATGGCATACATAACTCTTTGCCTGTCATGAAATTCTATGGCTCTATATTGCGAATACAAACCTGGCTTTGATGGTTGTTTAAGATTCGCTTCCTGAAAGGTTTTCTTTCTTCCATGGAATCTTTATCTGAAGTTCACTTCCTGTCATTAGGTCTGCAATAATCTTCGTTCGTGGAAACTGCTCCAAAATAATTTTAATAAAAACAGTAATCGGGATTGACATAATTAGTCCGGGAATGCTCCAT
>CAYMXK010000077.1:0-14871 GCA_964393915.1 uncultured Prolixibacteraceae bacterium | reverse complement strand
GAAAAAACAGTATATTGATAAACTAAAATCTGACCATATATGGACCAACTGGTTTACGACGTAAAATTCAAGGCAATTTATACAATTGCTTTAACCATTACAGTGTATTATTTATATTATTTCCCGGCATTTTCAGAAAAATTTAAACTTTTAGTGAAAAGCAGATCTGCAGGTGAACGGTTTGAAACCCACCTTTTCATGATGCAAAAATTCTATGGATTCCTCATGCTTGGGGCAATACCCTCGCTTTTGTTTCATATGTTTTTCAAAATAAGCCCCCATGGACATTTGCCTGTTTCCTTTTTGCCGGTTAATGCCGTGTGGTTGATGGTGTTTCTTGTATCCATTATTGTTGTTGTCATATATTTATCGGCAAGGAACAGCAACTTTTACTCCCGGTTTCCGGTTATTCGCCGAAGGGAGTGGGGTATTACCGATATCCTGACCAGTATTACCGGCTGGGGAATTTATCTACTTGGTTATGAATATCTTTTCAGGGAACTTTTGCTTTTCACATTGGCTGAATCCTATGGAGTCCCCCTTGCCATAGCGGTGAACGTGGCGCTTTATTCATCATTCCACCTGCCAAACGGAAAAAATGAAACGCTGGGTGCCATCCCGTTTGGCCTGATTCTCTGCCTGGTCTCCCTTCAGACCGGTTCTTTTGCCTTGGCATTCCTCTTACATTTTACCCTCTCTGTCTCTTCTGAAGTTTTCTCAATAATTCACAATCCGGAGACGAGATTTACACTGATAAAACAATAGTATGGAGAAATATCTTCTAACAGGAAGTACAGGTTTTATTGGCATGGAACTTACAAAGCAGCTCATCAGGGAAGGTGCTGAAGTACATCTCCTGGTTCGGGATGCCTCAAAAGTTGATTCACTGCTTGAACATGGCGTTACGGTTTTTGAAGGGGATATTACTGAATATGCTTCAGTTGAAAGGGCCTTGAAAGGATGCACACATGTTTTTCACCTTGCTGCACATGCCAGGTCCTTTTCCAAAGACCCAAAAATTTTCGACAGGATAAATGTTGAAGGCACGCGAAATGTCCTCGAAGCAGCCTATGCAAACAAAATAAATAAACTTGTGTATACCAGCACTGCCGGAGTTTTCGGAACTACAGGCGCCTCTGAGGATGCTACAGAAACGAGTATAAAACCTGAAACATTTTTAACAGATTATGTCAGGACAAAGCGGCTGGCTGAAGCTCTTTGTAATGAATACTCCCGGAAAGGGCTGCATATTGTAACCGTTTATCCAACCAGGGTTTACGGCCCCGGGATTATGAATGAAAGCAATTCTGTAACCCGTTTGTTGCGGCTGGTTTCCGATGGCAAATGGCGAATTATACCAGGCTCAGGGAAGAGTTACGGAAATTATGTTTTTATTGATGATGTAATCAGGGGACTTATCGGGGCTATGCGGTATGGAAGAAGCGGTGAAGGCTATATATTAGGAGGAGTAAATGCAACTTTCGACGAACTTTTTGGTGCCATGAGAAGTGTATCTGGAAAAAACTTGCGGCTTTATCATATTCCCTACCCTCTTTTGCTTATTTTTACAGTCCTGATGGTGTTGATTGCCTGGATAACAAACAAAAAGCCGCTGATATCGCCAGGCTGGCTGAAAAATTATCTTCAGCATCACCGCATATCCAGCGAAAAAGCCATAGATGAACTTGATTACCAGATTACACCTTTGCACGATGGATTTAAAAAAACATTCAATTGGCTATACCAAAACCAATCAACACATGGAGAATAGGGAGGATAAATTGTTTACAGTCATTACCGGGGCAAGTTCCGGTATTGGAAAAGCATTGGCGGAGGAATGTGCCGGTCGGAAAATGAATCTCTATCTCATCGACCTTCCCGGAACCGGCCTGCCTTCTTTTTCGAAGGAAATGTCCCTGAACCACCAAATAAGTGTCGAATTTCTCGAGATTGACCTTTCGGGCGTAAATGCACATCAGGAAGTATTCAACTTTTCCCGTAGTAAAAACCTACATATCAACACCTTAATAAACAATGTCGGGATCGGCCACAATGGAAACCTCGAAACTTTATCAGAGGAAAAAGTAACTGAAATGCTATTATTGAATGCAAGAATCACCACCCTGTTAATACGGCTGTACATTCCCGAACTCAAAAAACAGGAGCAAGCCTATATATTAAATATGTGCAGTATGGGAGCATTTCTTCCCTTGCCCGGTAAAAGTGTTTATTCAGCCTCAAAAGCTTATGTGCTGTTTTTGACCAGGGCTGTCCAGTATGAATTAAGAGCAACGGGCATATCTGTATCCGCAGCCTTTCCTGCCGGAGTGCCAACCAATGATACGGTGAAAGAGCGGATTCAGAACTCCGGCACTATCGCCAGAAGCCTGGTAAAAACAGCAGGATATGTTGCCCGGCAGGCTATAAAAGGAATGCTCAGGAAACAGGAGATTATTTTTCCCGGAAACAGGATCAAAGCCTTTTTCTTTCTGTTTTCCGCCCTGCCTCAGGGAATTGCACTGAAGCTCATGTACAGGGAATTTCTGAAGGCTCCCCGATAGTGCTGAGTTTCAGTATCTGCCAAACTTCAGGAATGCAGTGACGAGGCCAGGGGAGGGCATGAAAATAGCGTTGGAGTTTGAATTTCCTTAAATTTCAAAAAGCAGTCAGAGTTGTGTGCGGGCAAACGGCAACACATCCTGTCGGGCAAATTCGCCCCTCAGGTATTTGTAGTAACCGGTTATGGCAATCATGGCGGCATTGTCCATGGTATATTCAATGCCGGGTATATAGAGGTTCCATCTTCGTTTGACAGCCTCAGCCTGCAGTGCCTCACGCAGCCCCGAGTTGGCCGAAACGCCACCCGCCACGGCCACTTCACGTAGCCGGGTTTCTTTCGCTGCGCGCACAAGCTTATTCATTAAAGTTAAAACAATAGTGTGCTGCAAAGAAGCACAAAGATCGGCCTTATTTTGCTCAATAAATTCAGGATTTGACTTGAGTTCATCACGTAAGAAATAGAGAAAACTGGTTTTCAGTCCACTGAAACTGTAATCAAGCCCCTGAATGGAAGGTTTGGAAAATGTAAAACGCAGCGGATCGCCTTCCTTTGCCAGTTTATCGACATAAGGACCGCCCGGATAGGGCAGTCCCATCACCTTGGCGCATTTGTCAAAGGCTTCACCGGCAGCATCATCAATAGTCTGCCCAATCACCTCCATCCGGAGATAGTCATGCACCAGGATTATCTGGGAATTGCCACCGGAAACCAAAAGGCACAGAAAAGGGAATGCTGGTACTGGTTTTACTGACCCCTTCTCCTGAATGAATAAAGCCAAAACGTGTGCCTGCAGGTGGTTTACTTCAATGAGCGGAATGCCGGAAGCCAGGGCAAAACCTTTGGCAAATGAAGCACCAACCAGCAAGGAACCCAGCAATCCGGGGCCTCTGGTAAAGGCGATGGCCGATATTTCCCTTTTGTCGACGCCTGCCTCGCGCAACGCAAGATCAACAACAGGGATGATATTTTGCTGGTGTGCCCTCGATGCCAGCTCGGGCACCACTCCGCCATAAGCCTCATGCACTTTCTGGCCTGCCACCACATTCGACAACATGGTGTTATTGCGCATTACCGCTGCGGAAGTATCGTCGCACGATGATTCTATACCCAGGATATAAACAGGATTCTCTGAAATATTTCTCATTTAATATGGTTCCAATATTACCTTCAAAAAAAGTTGCGCGGTTTTTGTGTACTTTTGTGAAAACGCAAAATTATTAAAAAAGGCTGGAAAATAGTGCTCATTCCGTTGGCGATCATCTTTTTCACGCTCACGGCCATCTACCTGGCAATTCAAACCAGGCCGGTGCAGACTTTTGCTGCCCACCAGCTAACAGGTTATCTATCTCAACAATTCGGCACCAACATTCATGTGGGGGGATTTGATGTCGCCCTATTCCGGAGGATCATTCTCAGGGATGTCTGGATTGAAGACCAGTATGCAGACACGCTGGCCTATGCAAGCAGGGTTTCAGCCACCGTCGACACATTGAATTTCAGAAAAAACAGACTGGCATTAAGCAGGTTATCGTTCGACAATACAAAAATACAAATCAAGCAGGATTCCCTGGGAATATACAGTTACCAGTTTCTTGCAGGTGAGAAGAAACCCGAAAAAATCTGGGATCTGAGTTGTAAACGATTCATCATCAGGAATTCACAGTTTAGCTATCAGTCATATGGGCAACCGGCAAGGAGAAGGGAAATAGAAGAGGTACGAATGCGTATCGATAATTTCATATTTAACCGCGACAGCCTTGGATTTCATCTTTTCTCCATGTCGCTGAACAACGGACAGGGATTCTACCTGAACGAACTTTCCGCAAAGGTTAGTCAGGTGGGTAAGGATTTTTTCATCAACAACCTGCGGCTTGAAACCCTCAATTCGGCCATTGACAGTGCTGATATTGCGATCAGACAGCAGGAATTGCCCGGATCCGATGAAACCACCACAGACCTGGAGATCAGCCTATACCAGTCTTTAATCAGCCTGGCAGACCTCAGCCTTTTTGTGCCTGCCATGGAAGGGATGAACCAGAAACTTGAAGTTTCGGGCAGAGTTACGGGCAATATGCAAAATCTGAGGGCAAGAAATCTGCAGGTCAGCACAGGTACAAATACAAATATCCTGGCAGATATGTCACTCAGTTATATCCCCGGGTTCAGTGAGCCATTTCTCTTTATAGAAGTAAAGCAATCACAAACCGATTTCACGGATATAAGCCAGTTCAGGCTTCCCAATTCTGCAAAAGTGAACTACCTGAAGTTTTCACCGCAACTATACCAGGCAGGAACAATATCTTACCAGGGAAATTTCACGGGGTTTTTAAGCGACTTCGTGGCCTACGGAACACTCAACAGCCGGATGGGCCGCATCCGGACAGACATTTCAATAGTACCCGATGCCGCCAACCTCCTGCAGTACAAGGGTAAACTCGAAACGGCGAGCTTTAATATCGGACGATTACTTCAACGCCCCCAATTGGGGCAGGTATCCTTCAATGGCATGGTAAACGGGATCTTCGACAAAAGCAGGGAAACCATCGATGGGAAGTTTGACGGGAAAATATCCAGCTGGATTCTTCATAATTACACCTACCAGGATATAACCCTCAGCGGGCAGCTCAGCAACAGAAAATTTGACGGAAATTTCCTGGTGGATGATCCTCATCTGAAAATGAATTTCTCGGGTGAACTTAACCTGAATGAAAAAGTACCTGTATTTGATTTTATTTTGCACCTGCAGGAAGCCGATCTGGTTGCGCTTAAGCTCGACTCTGCCAATTCCGTCAGCAACCTAAGACTGGATATGGCTGCCAATTTCTCGGGTAACAAAATGGATAATCTGGATGGGCTGATCCAGGTTTTTGGAGGAGAATATATTAATCAAAACGACACCCTATTGGTCGACAATCTCATTGTTAGTGCCCATCTCGATGAGATCCGAAGCCGGATCAATATTAAGTCTGATTTTGCTGACCTTGACATTGTGGGCACTTATAATTTCAATTCCATTCTGGAATCATTCCGTGCCGTGCTGGCCAATTACCTTCCCGCGGTTGGTAAAACAATTATTACCAATGAATTGAATAACCAGTTTGAGCTTGACCTGAATGTCAAAAAACTGGACGAAATCACGTCTGTATTTATGCCCGGACTTTCAGTGGCAACGCCTTTTCAAATCAACGGAGAGATAAATGCCCAGTCGGGGACCCTCAAGCTGGTGGGAGAGATTCCGGAAATTTCCTGGAATGAATTCAATGCAAAAAATATCGATATAAACATTCAGCCAGTCCCCAATGAACTTACGTCGAGGTTCAGGATCAAAGAGTTTAATTTCAGAAATGATGTATCGCTTCATAACCTGGCGCTGCTTGTGGATGCCGGAAAGAACGAAATGAACACGCGCATAGTATGGAACAACCTCGACAGGATTACCTACAGCGGTGATTTGGAAACCAACATACTTTTCAAAAGGGAGGGAGATAAGTCCCGCCCGGTAATCGATATCGACATCCTGCCGTCAAGGATAATCATTGCCGATTCAATATGGAACCTTCACCCGGCAAAACTTGTCATAGATTCAACCTCTGTCGGTATAAAAAATTTCCTGCTTGAAACCGGGAGCCATTTCATTGCCGTAAATGGAAAAATATCCGAAGACAGAAGTGATCAGCTTTCGCTTAAACTTCAAAATATAGATCTCAGCAATATCGACCTCTATCTTCAGCGGACAACCGGATTGAAAGGAATGGTCAATGGCTCGGTGGGCCTGTTCGACTTTTACGGGAGCAAACTTTTTTACTCTGACGTTGAAATTAAAGGACTTGAATACCAGGCTCATGCATTTGGAGATGTAAGTTTTGTCAATAAATGGGACCGTGAGACCAACCTGATTGACACAGAGGTAAGTATCAACCTCAACAACCGGAAACAGTTAGCCGGCAGGGGGTTCTTCAATCCGCTCTCCAAAAACATCTTTTTCACCCTCGATTTTGACCGCTTTTCATTAGGATTTCTTAATGTATTAATAAAGGAAGGGCTTTCGAACTTTCATGGTGACGGATCTGGCAGGGTTGTGCTTTCGGGTACACCTGAAAAGCTGCTGATAGATGGTGCTATCTTTGCTGAAAATGCCGGGCTCACGATAGACTATACGCAGGTGAGTTACCAGCTCAATGACAGCATCAGGTTTTCAGATGATTTGATGCTGTTCAGGCGGATCGAAGTAAAGGATCTGCTGAACAACCGGGGTATTTTTAATGGTTCCATCCGCCACGACAATTTCAGCAACATGGATTACAACCTGGCCCTTACTACGAACCGGATTATGGCACTCAACACTACCGGATTGAATTCCGACCGGTTCTATGGCAGAGCCGTGGCAAGAGGCAACCTGCGGATACTCGGAAAAGGACAAAAGGTAAAACTAACCGGTGAAGCAACCACCCTTACAGGAACAAACCTTACCATCGTGCTGGGCGAGGATGATGAGGTTACCAAATACGATTTTATAAGGTTCCTTAACCGTGAAACCGCTCAAATCATGACACCGGAGACTGACCTGAAACAAAATCAGGGAGGAACAGAGATCGACCTTACCATAACCGTTACGCCCGAAGCCAGGGCGCAGATGATATACAATACACAGATTACCGATGTAATCAGGGCACAGGGCGAGGGCGTGCTGCGTTTCAGAATGGACGAGAACTACAACATCAACCTCTCCGGAAACTATAACGTTACTCAGGGAGAGTATCTTTTTACCCTGCAGAATGTGATCAACAAACGTTTTATCATTGAGCCCGGCGGCTCCATGGTATGGTCAGGGGATCCCTACAACGCGAGTATAGACATCAGTGCGGTATACAGGCTGAAGGCCTCTCTGCGGGAGTTGTTCATGGGCAGCTTACGCCCTGTCGATTATACCCAGCGGATTCCTGTCGAGTGTAAAATCTTGCTGACAGAAGAGCTGATTAGTCCCACCATCAATTTTGATATCGTGTTTCCAACTGTTGAAGACCGTCTGCGCGATGAGGTGCAACAATATTTTGCCACACAGGAGGACCTCAACAAGCAAATGTTGTCCCTGCTGGTCCTGGGTCAGTTCTATACCCCTGAATTTATGCGGGGAACCTATGAAGCCAGCAACCCCAATCTCATAGGCAACACCGCCAGCGACCTCTTTTCCAACCAGCTCAGCAACTGGCTTTCCCAAATCAACAGGGACATTGACATCGGCGTCAATTACCGTCCGGGCAACCAGCTTACCAACGACGAGATAGAGCTGGCGCTGAGTACCCAGATTTTCAACGACCGGGTCACGATAAACGGAAACATTGGCAACAATGTAAATCCGAACAGTGTGAACAACAGCGAACTGGTTGGTGATTTCGACATCATCGTGAAGATAACACCCAACGGCAAATTGCAGTTAAAGGCCTACAACAGGGCCAACAACAACCTGATATACGAAACGGCACCCTATACCCAGGGAATTGGCATTACCTTCAAGGAAGAATACAATACTTTTGAAGAGTTGTGGCGTAAGTTCCTGGCCATTTTCAGGAGGGACAAAACCATTGTGGTGCCGGAAGACACTGCTTCCAACGTGCCTGCCGGTAGTTGAAAATCAACATTGAGTCCGCTATGACAAGTCAAAAATTTTATAAACCACCAAGACACCAAGACACCAAGCTGCACAAAGTATTGTATATCAATTTATTAATCTTGGTGGATTCTTTGTGCCTTTGTGCCTTAGTGGCCGGAAATAAGCTCTAACTAAGCTGTAAATTCCAGGTCAGAAATTCAACTTTATTAACGGTAAGCACTAACCTGCCAACAGTGAACTACGTGTTTTTCACCTATTTCGTTAGTAACTTTCAGGAATTCAAGAAAACCCCTTCGTAAATAATCATTATTTTTGTCTTCAAAATAAATGAGTTGGCATTTCGTTTGTTAGACATTAAAGTATCCAGTAAATAACTGATTTAGTATGATGAACATTTTCTTAATGATCCAGGCCGACAATTTAGCGGCGGGTGCTGAAGCGATGGGACCTGAGCCCACGGGAATTTCACTTAAATTTATTGATCTTGCCCTTAAAGGTGGATGGATTATGATCCCCATCCTGGCGCTCTCTTTTATCGGCGTCTATATTTTTATCGACCGTTACCAGGCCATCAAGCGTGCCGGGAAATTCGATACAGGAATGATGGATAAGGTGAAGGCTTACATTACTGCAGGAAAAATAGATGCAGCCATTGCACTTTGCCGCAGTACTGATAATCCGGCATCAAGAATGATAGAGAAAGGGATCATCCGGATAGGCAGGCCGCTCAACGATGTAAACGCGGCAATCGAGAATGTTGGAAACCTTGAAATCCAAAAACTTGAAAAAGGACTACCGGTGCTTGCCTCTGTGGCGGGGGGAGCCCCCATGCTCGGATTCCTCGGAACGGTTCTTGGTATGATCCAGGCCTTCTATGATATGGCCAATGCCGGCAACAACATTGACGTTACACTTCTTTCGACAGGTATTTACCAGGCAATGGTGACCACCGTTGCGGGCCTTATTGTAGGCATTATCGCTTACTTTGCCTATAACATTCTGGTTACCAATGTCGAAAAAGTAGTGTATAAAATGGAAGCCACCACTTCCGAATTCATGGATTTACTCTACGAACCAGCCTAAAATAATTTTAAATGGCTTTAAAAAAGAGAAATAAAATAAATGCAGCGTTCAGCATGTCGTCAATGACCGACATCGTGTTCCTGTTGCTCATTTTTTTCATGGTAACATCAACCCTTGTGGCTCCCAATGCCCTTAAGCTGATGTTGCCGCAAAGCAACAGCCAGACCGCGGCAAAGGCAGTTACCACCATTTCCATCACAAAAGAGCTGCAGTACTTTATTAATGACGGGGGTGCAGTAAAAAGAGTTGCCTTTCAGGAGATTGAACCTTTCCTGGCACAGCGCTACGGAGGCGACCCCGAGGCTTATATTTCGCTGCATGCCGAAAAATCAACGCCTATCGAAGAGGTAGTCAGGGTAATGAACGTTGCACGTAAACTTGAGTTAAAATTAATATTGGCCACAGCGCCTGAGAGATAATGATAGAATACTTCCGGGAACATAAAAATGGTATTATAGGCTCCATCATATATCACGTGATATTGATAGTTCTGATGTTCTTATTTGGATTCTTCACGAAACTGCCGTTACCCGGCGAAGAAGGAATCCTGGTGAACTTCGGTAACAGTCAGACCGGCTTTGGCTCTGAAGAGCCCGCGGCCCGCAGGATTGAGCCTGAACCTACCCGAATTGAACCCCGGCAGGAAGTTGTCCCATCCACTACCCCACCGCCTCCTCCGGTAAGGTCACAACCAGCCAGAGAAGAGGTTATGACACAGGACTACGAGCAAACGGCTGCCGTTGAAAGTGCCAACAAAAAACGTCAGGAGGAGGAAAGGCTGAAACAACAGCAAATACAGGAAGAACAGCGCCGCCAGTCGGCCGAAAGGGAACGCCAGCGGCAGATTGAAATAGAACGGCAACGAATTGAGGCTGAAGCCCGCCGTAAACAGGAAGAAGAAGCCCGCCGCATCGCAGAGATCGACAGCCGCACCAGGGACGCT
The DNA here is from genome assembly GCA_964393915.1 of uncultured Prolixibacteraceae bacterium. Lineage (GTDB taxonomy): Bacteria > Bacteroidota > Bacteroidia > Bacteroidales > Prolixibacteraceae > UBA1413. Next base: position 4,674 of record CAYMXK010000077.1, on the reverse strand, counting down.
TTTGGCCGGACCAATACCGGCGCCAGCACCGGCTCCGGAACGGGCCAGAGCCAGGGAACCACCTTTCCGGGTGGCAACCAGGGCGTACCTACCGGTGATCCAAATGCAGGAACCTATGGTCCCGGCGGAAGCGGCTCCGGAACGCAGGGCAGCGGTATTTCCTATAGCTTGTCGGGCCGCACGGCAACCCAAACACCCAAACCCAACTACCCCGGCCGCGAAGAAGGTATAGTGGTGGTTTCGATCACCGTTGATAAAAACGGAAACGTAACCTCTGCCACAGCCGGAGCACGAGGTTCTACCACCATGAACCCGGAGCTGCTCAACGCTGCCCGTGGGGCAGCCCTTCTGGCCAAATTCAATATCGACAACAATGCACCTGCATTTCAGACCGGTACCATCACCTACCGATTCAGGTTAGGACAATAAAGCACCTTGAGGTAATAATTTTTAACCGCAAGGTTCGCAAAGGCGTTTAGAAGATTTAACCGCAAGGTTCGCAAAGGCCTACGCAAAGGACGCAAAAGGTTTACTTATAAACTATTCCCTGTTTCAATTTACTGTATTTCATTGCGTCCATTGCGATTTTCCCTTGCGTCTATTGCGGTTAAGATTTCATTGCGGTTTTCTCCTTGCGTCTATAGCGGTTAAGAATTACCATTTACAGCTTTTCTAATTGCAACAATGTTGCAGAATAAAAAATTATTCTACTTTTGCAACCTTGATGCAAAAGCTATGCTTTGCCGTGAATAATTAAGAGTGAAAAATAAAGAATCCATAACAAAAGAATTGCTTCACAGCCATAACCTCCGCACTACCAGCTGCCGGCAGGGCATACTGGATATTTTAAACCAGGCTTCGGAGGCGCTAACCGAAAATGAAATTAAAGTCATGCTTGAAAACAGGTACGACCGGACCACCATCTACCGTTCATTCAAAACCCTGATAGAGAGTGGACTCATACATAAAATCGTAGTTGACAACCTATTGGTAAAGTATGCATTGAATCACCGGTCAGAGACCAGTTATGAACATGCACACTTCTATTGTAAGCAATGTGAAAAACTGGTCTGCATGGAGGCTGCCCAATTTGCAGGAATATCGCTTCCGGCCGGCTTTGAAGCCACAGAAACGGAAGTCATTGTAAAAGGTACCTGTAAATCCTGCGGCCTGAAATAGATTCACGAAGGTCAAAATAACATCAAACTAAAGAATGTAAAATAATATAAGAGTTTTAAAATGAGTAACATCTGGATCGGTTCACTGTCAAGTACAGTGATTGTAAGTCTTATCTCCATCACCGGGATATTTTTTCTCGCCATGAAAACGGACAAACTTCAAAAGATCGTTTTCGTGCTGGTAAGTTTTGCGGTTGGAGCATTGCTGGGCAACGTGTTTTTCCATTTACTGCCCGAATCATTTGCGCATATAGAAAGTACCTCTAAGATTGCGGTACTGGTTATGGCAGGAATTCTCCTGTTCTTTATCATGGAGAAATTCCTGCACTGGCACCACGGTCATAAAATTGAAGATGTACATCATCACCGTCCCAAATCGTATGGATATATCAGTCTTTTTGCAGATGGCATGCACAATTTTACCGACGGGATACTGATAGCTGCCGGCTGGATGGCCAGTCCGGAAATCGGGATTGCCACGACCCTGGCTGTAATATTACATGAAATCCCTCAGGAAATCAGCGATTTTGGAATTCTCATACATGCCGGCTTTACTGCCAAAAAGGCCTTATGGTTAAATTTTTACGCCGCCCTCGCCGCGGTGCTGGGAAATATAATTACCCTCTTGCTCGGCACCTCCTTTGAGTCTCTTTCCATCTATGTGCTGCCCATTGCAGCCGGCGGTTTCATCTACCTGGCAGGAACCGACCTTATGCCTGAGCTTAATAAGGACCGCTCAAAGCTAAACTCTCTGATTCAGCTTGTTATGATTATTGCCGGATTACTCCTGATGTATTTTGTGATGGGCGACCACAGCCACGCCGGACATGTGCACGGCCCGGATTGCGACCACTTACATTAACCAGCGGCCTATGATTACAACCGATTTAAGTTTCCGCTATCCGAGAGGTACTGCCTTCAGCTTTCCTGATATTTCGCTCACCAAAGGCGATCAGGTTGCGCTTACCGGTAACTCCGGAAGTGGCAAAACCACGCTGCTGCACCTGCTGTGTGGCATCCTCAGGGCGGAAACAGGCAAGGTTGTGATCAACGGCACCGACATCCAGCAACCCGGATTTGACTCTACCGACAGGTTCAGGGGAAAACATATCGGTTTGATATTCCAGAAGCACTTTTTTATTGACGGGATAAATATGATGGAAAACCTTTTGCTGGCGCAGGAGCTTCCCGGACTGCAGGTGGATAAATCATACCTTACCAGCCTGCTGGAGGAATTAAAAATCACTTCACTGGCCGGAAAACATCCTGCCCAACTGAGCCAGGGAGAACTGCAACGTTTCTCCCTTGCCCGCGCCCTCGCCAACAAACCTTTGCTTTTGCTGGCCGACGAACCCACATCAAGCCTCGATGACGACAGCTGTGCACGGTTTACCTCCTTGTTGCTCAACCTGTCGGATAAACATGAAACCACACTGGTGATTGCCACCCACGATGCACGGCTGAAAAAGGAATTTAAAACAGTCATAAGACTCTAAAGCGACCGGCATGGGAATATTCCGTTTAAGCATAAAAAAAATCCTGGCAAATCCGCTCAATGCGGCGGTTAGTATTGTGCTTTTTGCCATCGGCATCGGTATTATTTCACTGGTTATCAATGCAGAAAAAAGAGTAAGGGAACAATTTCTCAGGAATCTCGCAGGTATCGACCTGGTTGTGGGAGCCAAGGGAAGCCCTTTGCAGCTGATTCTCTCCTCCGTATTCCATATGGATGCCCCTACCGGAAATATCAGCCTCCATGAGGCAGAGCAAATCGGCAGGAATCCTCTCGTTGAAAAAACCATTCCTATCGCCCTTGGCGATAATTACCGCAGTTTCAGAATTGTCGGCACTACTCAGGAATATGGTTCCTTGTACAACGCCACCTTGCTGGCAGGGCGTTGGTTCGGACAACCTTTCGAGGCTGTGGTCGGGTCAGAGGTTGCACGAAAGACAGGACTGGCAACAGGTGACAATTTTACCGGCCAGCACGGTTTTACCCCTCACGGACATCACCACGACGAAGATATTTATACTGTTTCCGGAGTCCTTAATCCGACCGGAACCATCATCGATATGCTGATATTGACCACAATTGACACCTACTGGCTGATTCACGGCAGTCACTCCCATACGGAAGAGGATGAACACATCCATGACAGCACAGATTCCTCAGGGCACCTGCATGATGAAGGAGACGGCCATGCGGCACATAGCCATGCTGATCACAGCGATCATGAAGGTCATGTGCACGATGAACATTGTGACCATGAAGGTCATGTGCATGATGAAAATTGTGACCATGACCATGACGACGAAGAAGCCGGCTGGCAGGAGCTGATCAGCAAAATGGATGAACGCGAAGAACTCACGGCCGAAGAAATGGCACTTTACAGGTCACGGTCAGGACAAATGGTAGATGTTCAGCCAGATCCCGGGACACAGATCACCGCGTTGCTGGTTTTCTACAGTACGCCCCGTGCAGCGGTTCAACTGCCAAGGATGATCAACGACAACACCACGATGCAGGCAGCCTCCCCGGCTTTTGAGACCCACCGGCTATTTTCGCTCGCAGGTGCAGGCATCAGTGCCTTGCGCTGGCTGGCGTGGATTATTATTGTCATTTCGGGTTTGAACCTGTTCATCCACCTTTCCAACACCCTCAACCAGGGGATACACGAAATTGCCCTTATCAGGTCGCTGGGTGCCAGTCGCCTTAAAGTGATGGCCTTGCTGATGCTCCAGGGACTCTGGCTCTCTCTGGCAGGATGGCTGGCCGGAATTATTTTTTCGAAGGTTATTATGGCATTAATCCCGGACCCCGGGGGCTTACAGGTTGGCACGATTGCTGCTGTAACGGGCCATGACCTGTTGTTGCTGGCCTATGCTGCTGCTGCAGGATTGCTTTCATCACTGATTCCTGCCATCAGGGCATACCGGAGTGATGTACATTATATATTGAACAATGCATAAAAAATTCCTGATCTGTCTGCTGTTGTTTCTCGGAAGTTTTCCGGTGATGGCGCAGTTTGCCGACTCAGATCTGAACTGGAAGCCGATGTTGTCGGACGTAAAGGTACGCTACATCTGGTCAGTGAAACACAGTTCCTACATCACGCGTGCCAGGTTCGGTGAACAGGTGCAGCAACTCGACGGGCAGGAAGTTACATTGAAGGGATTTTTCCTGGCAGCTGATCTTACCGGCGATTTATATGTCTTGTCATCGAACCCCATGGCCACTTGTTTCTTCTGCTCCGCCGCAGGCATTGAGACTGTTGTGGAAATGGAGCCCCATCCGGATGATCTCAGGCTGTTTAAACGCCTTCGCACCGATAATTTCATTGAGGTAAAAGGCACTTTGCACCTCAATCCCGATGATTATGGAAGGCTAATCTACATCCTGAAAGATGTCAGATTAGTAAAATTTTAATAAACCAATAGCGTCCTTTGCGAACCTTGCGGTAAAATCTTCTTAACCGCAATGGACGCAAGGAAAAAA